>NZ_JASVEJ010000038.1:0-59445 GCF_030285425.1 Geitlerinema calcuttense NRMC-F 0142
CTCCCCATCCCCCCACCTTCTCCCCCACTCAGCACTCAGCACTCAGCACTTTACACTCTCTAGGCGCTGCGATGCTGGTAAGAACGGATGGCTAGGAAACCGAAGACGATTGTAATAGCCAGACTCCAAGCTAGAGTGATAAGGATGTGCTGAGTGGCTGGAATTCCGCTAGAAAGACCTCGGAGGGCTTGGGCGGCGGAAGAGACGGGATTGAGTTGCACGAAGGGTTGCAGCCATTCGGGGAACCCTTCTATGGGAACGTAGCCAATGCTGAGGAAGGTTAGGGGAAGCAGCCAAGGGTTCATGGAAATTTGGACGGATTCGGGGGCTGTCACTCTTACCGCAATTAACATGGCAATCCAAGCAAAGGAAATCGCGAACAGGGGGGCGAGTAGCAGAAAGCCGAGGGTGGCGAGAATTCCGGCTTGAAAGCGAAAACCCAGGAAATGACCAACCAGTACGATCGCGATCGCCTGAATGAATAATCGCCCAAATCCACCCAAAATGCGACTAGCGATGACGGTAGAACGAGCAATCGGGAGGGTTCGCAAGCGGGTATCCATCCCTGTATCCAGGTCATTATACAGGGCAACGCCTAAACTAACGGTGCTGAACAATAGGCCCTGAAGGACGCTGAGGGGTACCAGAAATTGAGCATAGTCTGCATAGTTACCCCCCGGAACGACGACTCTAGAAAATCCGGCGGTAAAGATAACCATTAAAAAGATCGGGAAGGCTGTTGCGCCTAAAATAACGGCGGGGTTGCGTCGATCTAACAGGAGATTGCGCTGTGTTAAGACGATAACATCGTGCAGCGATCGCCCTAAGCCCCCTTCGCGTCGGGTGGCGACAATTTGGCGAATTTGAGCAGGAGAATTCGGCATTTAAGACAGTCCCCGATACAGTCGAACGGCAATCAAGGATAATAAAACCAGCAATCCGGTTAGCCACAGCAAGCTTCCCCCAGCCGGAACCAGCAGATCCTCTCCCCTAGAAGAAAAGGCTCTGAGGGCGGCGGCGGTATAGCTGACGGGCTGATGTTGCACAAACGGTTGCAGCCAGGAGGGGAAGTTTTCCGCCGGGGTAAAGCCGTTACTTAATAGCAGAAAAGGCGCGTAGGGAACGATTAACAGCGATTGGACTAAATCGAGTTGGCGGACTTTCAGGGCTAAAGCAGAGTATCCCGCGATCGCAGTAGCCGCAAATAAAAGCGCGATCGCAAAATAGGCAATTACCGATAAAATCCCGGTTTCAAACCGAAAGCCGTAAATATGGGCAAACACTAATAAAATAGCCGTGGCGATCGCTGCCCGTATTAAGTAAGCAATCATCAACCCGCCTAGAATAGCCACCCGCGAAATCGGCATCGATCGACAGCGTTGTAACATCCCGCTTTGTACATCTTTCGTGAGTGTCACGGCTGCTCCCATTGCCGTAAAAAAGATTGCCTGTAAGGTAATAATCGGGACGAGGTATTGAATGTAATCAATCCCTTGGGCCGACATAAAACGCCCAAAGGCAAATAGAAAGCAGCTTAAGAAAATAATCGGGAACAGTAAAACCGAAACAATTGCTGAGGGAGTGCGGGTGAGGCGAATTAAATTTCGCCACCCAATCGTTAAACTATCCCGAATGGCGCTTTCCAACCCTGACTCGCGGCGAGTCGCAACCATCTGCTTTGCCCTAGAGGAGATATCAGCGCTCTTGTCGATCGCATCCATGCTCATGATTTCGTATTTGCGTCCTCAGTGGTATGACCCGTCAATTCAAAAAACACATCATCTAAACTCGGCCGCCGTAGGGAAATATCGGCCAGCGTCACTCCGATCGCATCCATGCGGCGCACCACATCGATCAGAGTCGCCACCCGATCCGGTGCGGGGAGTGCAAGCGTTCCATCCGCAGGACATTGATGCAACTCGCCTAATTCTTGTCTGACTTTTGCTTCGTCTCTGGGATCGGCGAGGCGAATTTCGCAATACGTCCCCCCGACGCGATCTTTTAACTCATCTGCTGTTCCTTCTGCGATCGCTTCCCCGCGATCGATCACCACAATGCGATCGGCCAGTTCGTCCGCTTCTTCTAAATATTGCGTGGTTAAAAAGATGGTAATCCCGCGCTGTTTCAACTCGCGCACCACATCCCAAAGCTGCTGGCGACTGCGCGGATCGAGTCCGGTGGTGGGTTCGTCGAGAAACAGAACCAAAGGTTCGGCGACAATACTCGCCGCTAAATCTAAACGCCGTCGCATCCCGCCCGAAAACTCTTTAACGCGGCGGTTTCCCGCTGCCATTAAGTCAAACTGTTCGAGTAATTCCGTGGCGCGTTTGGCGGCGTCGTGGTGAGAAAGGCGCAACAGTCGCCCAAATAAGATTAAATTTTCGCGGGCGGTCAGTTCTTCGTCAACAGCGGCAAATTGTCCGGTAACGCTAATTAAAGCCCGCACGGAAGCTGGATCGCGGATGATATCGTAGCCTGCGATCGCAGCTTTCCCAGCATCGGGTTTAATTAAAGTGGTCAGACAATTAATGGTGGTCGTTTTTCCCGCGCCGTTCGGTCCTAAAACGCCCAGAACCGAACCTGCTGCCACCGATAGATTAATACCGCGTAGGGCTTCAGTGTTCCCAAATCGTTTTTTGAGTCCCTGAACCTCTACCATCAGGTCATTCATCACTATTTTGCATCCTTTGCGATCGGTCTGAGGGTTTGTTCAAGGCCCCCTATGTTGACAAATTTTAGAACTTGCTGCGGGATTCGTTTAGATACGATCGGCTGATTTCTAAGGATGCTCAACAACAAACAGCAGATTTCCAGCCAGAGGGAAATCTGCTATAGCTGTCCTCAGTAAGGTTAGGACAGACTGAACGGCTCAACGGATGAGACTCACTCAGCACTTTGCGGGTAGCGTTCTAAGAATTGCGACTGCGACATTTCTAACTGAGCAATCGGGTTTTGAATGATGCGGCGTTCCTGATTTTTACCCGTACGCTTGAGCGCCCATTCTTCCATTGTGCGATAGAGTCCTTGGGGCAGCAACCACAGCAAATAGGCTGCACCTGCCGTGAGAATCGTTCGCCGGGGTTCATCAATCAGAATGCGCCAAGAGGTTGCGATCGCCTGATGAAAATACTTAACCGCTTGTCCCCCATCCCGGAGGCGCACTGCTCGGCGCGCCAAAAAGCGTAACTGATACGCCAAAGCCGGTTTTGCATATTGTTCTGTCACCTCTGGTGCATAAACGCGGGTTTTTTCAATCACGCGCAGCATTGACTCCAACTGGCTATCTAACTTAGTCGAGCCACCCATTCCATGAATGCGGTATTGAGTAAGCGCCTCCGGAATGCCTTCAAAAGCCCACTCAGTTTTAATCGACATTCGCAGCCAACATTCCACATCTTCAATGTGGCGCAAGCTCGGATCGAAATAGCAATCCACCCCACCTTCTTCCCAATTTTCTTGATACTTGATTTCTTCAAATACCTCTTTGCGGATGACAGGCGTTGAGCCATTCCCAACCGGGTTGCGGCAGAAAATCAAACCGGGCGTAATATTTTCAGTCTTAGAAATCTGATAAATACCTAAAGACTTACCCTGTTCGTCAATAAACACCGAATAACTATAACTTACCCCAACATTAGGAGAAGAATCTAAATGCTTAACATGCTTTGCTAATTTTTCAGGAACCCAAATATCATCTCCATCCAAAAGCGCAATATAGTCTCCGGTTGCTTGACGAATTCCGGCATTGCGAGCGGCTGAAATTCCCTGATTTTTCTGATGGATAATTTTGATGCGCGGATCGTTTAACTGCTGACAGATTTCAATACTGCGATCGGGCGACTCATCATCAACAATCAGAATTTCAAACTCTTGATAAGTTTGATTCAAAACCGACTGCACGGTTTGCAGAATGTATTTCTCAACCCCATAAACGGGAATAATAACAGAGACTTTTTTCATCGGTAAATGGGAGACTTTATAAGGAGCTGAATGTCAATTCTCAAGCCGTTGGGTGGGAATCCTCCAGGGAAAATTTCTGACCCTTCACTTGACACACATTTAATGCCCATTAGCTTAACTGGAAGACTTCCAGCTTTTCCTACTCCCAAAGTCCGATTTTTTTAAAATGCTTGTTGGGTTCGATCCTTTAGGATGCGTTGCTGTTGGGTTTTTCCAGTTAATTTGGCTCCTAGGGACTCAACTTGAGAGTAAAGCGGCTTAGGTAAGAGCCAGAGCAGGTAGGCGGCGATTAGGGTTAGGATGGTGCGTCGCGGTTCTTCCAGTAGAATGGGCCAGTAAGCTGCTAAAGCGCGATGCATGAGCGCTACCGCTTGGGAACCATCTTTCAAGCGTACCGCACTTCGAGCTAAGTATCTATACTGATAAGATTTTGCTAACTTTTCCCAACGCTCGATAACTTCTGGCGCATAGGATCGGGTTTTATCTAGAACCTGTTCCCAAGACTCTAGTTGCTTCAGTAAATTTGCAGAGAGTCCGCCAGAATTCACGCGATACAGCGTCAAGGCTTCCGGAAGGCCTTCAATTTTCCATTGGGTTTGCAGAACAATCCGCAACCAGCACTCCGTATCCTCCGAACGGCGGAAGCGATCGTCAAAATAAAAGTCTTCAACGCTGCCGTGCAGGTTATCCTGAAACTTAATATCCTCAAGGGTTGCGCGACGAATGACAGGCGTTGAACCATTGCCAAGCGGACTGCCCCGCAAGAGATCGACAACCGTAATATCACGGAGTTTGGGCATTAAGTAGGTACCGAGAGACTCGCCATATTCGTCAATAAAAGCCGAACGACAAAAACTGACACCCACCTCCGGAGACTGTTCGAGATGAGCGATTTGTTTTTCTAATTTATCGGCTAGCCACAAGTCGTCCCCATCTAAGAAGGCGAGATACTCTCCCTGAGCGTGGCGAATCCCTGTGTTTCTGGCTCCCGCAAGTCCCCGGTTCGCTTGGCTGACAATTTTGATGCGCGGATCGTTAAACTGCTGGCAAATTTCCACGCTGCGATCGCGAGAGCCATCATCGACAATAATTAGCTCAAAATCCGAGTAAGTTTGATTGAGAACCGATTGCACGGCGGCGGCGATATATTTCTCAACGCCATAAACCGGGATGATCGCGGAAACAGTTGGGTTAGTCATGGTAGTAGTCTCAATAGAGAAAAGATTAATCTTGAGCAGTGACAACCGCACGCTTATGAAAAACGTGATAGCTAGCCCAGAGGGTATACAGCGGCAAGCAAATGGTGTGAACCAGGAAAACTGCGATCGCAACGCCTAACGCCTGCCAACTCACCCCCACTAACAGCGCTGCGGTAAAAGTAAGGGTAAAAATGACATTCCACCGTAAATCAATATGCGGCTTATCCACCGCAATTAAAAGCTGAGAAGCCGCATCTGCAAACGGTCTAGGAATCGCAGACAAACACACAAAGATTAAAATGGGAATCGCGGGAACCCACTTCTCACCAAACACAATCGGCACGTAGAAGGGCGCTAAACTAGACTGAAGCAGCACCAAAGGGATAATCGCCACTGCAATTCCTTTAAGGCTCTTAAAGTAGCGATGTCTAAACCGCTCCCATTCAGCCCGTACTGCACACAAGTGGGGCAGCAACGCGGAATTGAGAGCCATAATAATACTCAAACTAATCCCCAACCCCGCATTAAACGCAAAATAATACAACCCCAACTGCTCAATGCTAATGAAACGCCCCACAATCAAGTAATCGAGGTTATTTCTCAGGGTTTTCAGCATTTCCACCCCTAAGATATTGCGCCCAAAGTTAAACAACTCATCCCAGTGTTTAGTCGTAAATCCGGAAGTGGGTTGCCAGCTATGATTGGAGCAGTAAATATAAACCCAAATGGGCGCAACCAAAACTCCAGGTAGCACAATTGCCCACATCCCAAAGCCAAAAAACGCCAGCACCCCCGATAGAATATTACTGATTGAGTGTTGAATCGTATTGTTGAGCGCAGTCACCTCTAAACGATTCTCCCGATGAATCAGGGCATACTGAACGGAAGAAAGCGGCAAAATTAAATAAACCAGTCCAGAAGCACAAATCGGCAAAATTAAGCTGTTATCGTTGTAAAACCAGGCGACAGGAAACGCCGCCAAACACTGGGCAACGAATACCCCAAAAAAAATCAGCCAATTGAGCCAATAAGCTGAGTTACAAAGTTCCTCTAGGTTTTCTGGATCGGCCTGAATAATTTTGAGTCCAATCCCCACGCGCGTAAACACCTGAGTAAACTCGCGCACCGTTAAAACAATCGCAGCCAGTCCATAATCATATTCCGTTAAAAACCTCGCTAAGATAACCGTTGCACCCAGGCGAATGACACGATTAATGAATTCAGATCCACCCAACCAGCCAACATTTTGAACAAACTTGCTTTGGAATTTGTTCTTAACTTTACCAATCAGTGCTTGTACGAAGTTCATGTATTTTGCATTTCAAAATTTGTACAGGATTTTCCTGCGCGCTCAAAGAGGAAATCGCTCAAGTCAGACGCTTTAATACAGAGATTGGCAGAATCTAGTCTTGGCTAGCTGCGGGTATCGCCTGAGTCGAAGAATCAGGAAAGAGTTTCTTGAGAAACTGAGAAAACTGGACTGCCAATTGATAAGGCAGCAAGCGCAGTAGCAAAACTTTGAACAGCAGTCGTTGAGTTTTGCGTTCTAATAGGAATTGTGGATACAACTGTAAGGCTTTTTGTAACTTTTGACTAGCTTGCTTTACGCCTTCTTCATTAGAAACATGGGCAATACAAAGTTGCGATAAAAAACGATAGGTATGCGCTAAACTGCGATTCTTGAGGGGTTGTAGTTCTGCGGGTGCAGCCGCAAATGCTGTTTCTGTAACCTTAAGAATATAAGTTTCCATCACATCCACTTTAGAAGTCATGGATTGGGAGGAACGGCGATAGAGAATTTGATACTGAGGCACTAACGCAAACGGACATAGCGCTGCAAGCCGAATATAATAATCCCAATCCTCAGCCGATTTCAAAGTTGGATCGAATTTTCCTGCCGCTTCAATATATTGGCGACGAACTAAGATATTTGAGCCGCTAGAAATAAAGTTACATAAGAGTAGATCGGGATAAACATTCCCCTGAAAGTAAAGGGGTTCCCAGGCGTATAAAAAATCGCTATTTTCATCAATAAATGCCGTCCAGCTATAGGCTACTCCGGCTTCGGGATTGGCTTGTAAGGCTGCCACTTGCGTTTCTAGTTTATCGGGCGTCCATAAATCATCGGCATCAATAAAACTTAGATATTCCCCAGTTGCGCGCTCAATTCCTCGATTTCTGGCAACGGGCAATCCCCCATTTTCATAAGAAAAAACCTTTAAGCGCGGGTCGTCAATTTTACTTAAAATTTCTAGCGTATTGTCTTTAGAACCATCATTGATAACAATAATTTCCAGGTCTTTTAAAGTTTGCTTTTGAATTGAATCAATGGTTTCTAAAATCGTTTTCTGGGCGTTATAAGCTGGAATAATGACAGAAACAAGGGGCATAATGCGTTAACCTCTAGTTAGGATTGATACATCGCTATTTAACTTAACTCGACGCGAGTTAACTCCTTCGGCGTTTTGTCTGTTTCTAAGGGGGGCAACTCTTCATTTAAGGTAATACCAATGACGACCAAAGCCGGCCAGGTAATATAAGCCAGCGCCTCTAAATTTTCTCCAAAGGAGTACGCAAAATAAACTAAGAGTAAGCTTAAAGAAACGCGAGCGGTATGGCTGCTTTGGGCGCGGATAAAAACTTCAATAAAAGTCCACATCATGGCACAAGCAAAGGCAATAAAACCGACAATTCCATGTAAAAATAGCAGACCGAACCAATGATGGTGGGAACCAATCGGCATCTGTTCGACGACGCGAGGGCCTCTGGGATCGATAATGCCTCTCCCCCAAATTGGGGCTTCTGTTCGCCACCGATAGAGTGTAATATTAGCTAAATCTGCTCTAACCTGGGAAGAGGCCGCTCGCTGACCGTCAAAGTCTCTTCTAAAGTCTTCTAAGAAAATAATCAGGCGCGGCCCAAATAAACCAGCAACGAAACTGGCAGCGCCTGCGCCACCGAGTACCAGAGGCTGAGAAACCCTGGATAAAAACCAACTCGCAATGGGAACAACAACTAAACAGATATTGGAGAGTCGCGACGCCGAAACCCATGCCATTGCTGCTGCACCCACTGCCCCCAGGAAGCGCCATTTTTTACTCGGATCTGCCCAAGCCAGAAAAAAGTATAAACTGCCAATTAACCCTAATGCAGGGGCCCAAGGTGCAAATAAATACAGCCGATCGGTACTCCAAGGATAGAGGAAGACTTTATAAAAAATATCGGCCCCTCCAACTCTGGCTAAGGGTGAGGTGTAGAGGTCTCCAGGAATCCCGGCGGCTTCAGCAACAAAAGCCACCAGAATAAAAAAGATGCTTTGCACGCAGAGGATGGAGATGGCTCGATAAACAAGTTGAGGGCGGATTTTGAGACAGCCAATCAGGGGAAACAGGGCAAATAAGACCCAGGTTCGACCATATAAGTTAATGGTGGTTTTGATAATTCGCCCCAATCCCATATGGAAGTCTAGGTGACTGCCAATGATGGTGATTTCAATCACTAAAATGGCAATAATCCAAACCCAGACGCCTAGCGGAATTTGAATGCGTTCTGATTCTGGTGTTTCTTCAGTTTGGTTCCAAATTTTGTAGATTGCATAAAATCCTAAGCCCCAAGCTACCATTGAGGCTAAAATATGCTGGGCACCTATAAAGTAAAGGACATAGGTGCCAATAATGTAGTACCAGACGACTTTTTCTTCTAAGTTCTGAGGTTTCATTGGGGTTTTAGCCAGCCCACTTAGATGTTTTTCTGCAAGTCGAGGATTTCAGAGCGAGATTGAGTGTTGAGTTGGGCAGATTCGGGATGGATGAATTCAACTTTTTCGGTTTGTTGTTTTAATTGGCGACGGCGGCTAACGGCTCGCTGACGCAACCACAGGGCAAATAAGCCCGTGTTGATGAAGAGCATACAGAGGGCCGCACCGAGGAAGACCAGTTTTTTATTGGGAGAACTTTGCCCATCGGGAAGGCTAGGGTCTGTGAGCAGTTGAATCCGGGGGTAGGAGCCGAAAATATTGCTGCGACCTGCATCTAGACTCGCTAGGGTGGAGGAGAAGACGGCTTCAGAGATTTGCAGATCGCGTCTGAGGGCGTCTAGGGTGGTGCTGTATTGCGCTAAGGTACCGAGTCGCTGTTCGAGTTGCAGAATTTGTTCGGTTAGTTCCTGGGCCCCGGCTTGCAGACCTTGTTGATCGACTTGGACTTGCACGAGGGATTGAAAGAGGGTTTCTCTGGCGGAGGCTCCCATTGTGCTGCTACCCAGGTTGAGTTGAGCGAGGGTTACTTGGTCGGCGGGACGCCCTAGAAGCTCTTGGCTGCGCTCAAACATAGCGGCTTGAGCTGCTTCTTGGCGGCGACGCTCTCGGACGACGGTAGGGTGGTTGGGGCCATACCGGGCGGTGAGGACGTTGAGGGTGGAGGTGGCTTCGCTGTAGTTTTGCCGATATTGATCGAAGAGTTGATCGGCTTTGAGGACGAAGGCGTCGTTAGCTTGAGAGGCGCTGAGTTGCAGTTCGGTGGAGAGTTCTCGCAGGCGAGCGGTGGTTTGTTGTTGTTGGGCGATGAGTTCGGCTCGCTGGCGGCGCAGTCCTTCGATGTTAACTGAGAGTTGAGTAACTTGTTCGTCGGAGGCGAGTCCGGTTTGAGCCTTGTATTCTGAGAGGCGTCGCTGGGATTCTTCGAGTTTTTGTTGGGCGTTGCTGAGGGCGGCGGCGACGCTGGCATCTCGTTCGGTAGCTTCTTGAATTCTGAGCTGATCGAGTCGGGATTCAAAGGCGCGGTAATGGGCGATCGCTTTATTGTAGGCCTCTTGTGGCGTGTCTCCGTTCATCTCGAAGGTCATGAGGGTGGTATTTCCCACGACTTCGATCCGGGGTCTGCCGAATTCGCCTGGTAAAAGGTTAATAGATTCGGCGGCGGTGTTCCGGACGGGATCGCTGGAGGCAATAAATCTATAGTTTTCTCTGGGGTCGCCTGCTTGACCGTCGTAGGGCGATCGCACTTGGGAATAAGCCCCCCCAATCCCCGGCAGGTTAATGTTGGTGGATGAACCCAGAGAGGGTAAGGTGACGGCCCAGGTGCTGGTATAGGTTGGAGGTGTGGTTTCTAAGTAGTAGTAAGCAGCCCCTCCAACGGCAGCATTGGTGACTAATCCCAGAAATATATAAGGTAGCCAGCTTACTCGCTTCATAAGATCGACTCTCAAAACTTGGGTGTGACGGCGGAAATCCTCTTCACTTAGAGGTCACTATTGACCAAATATTCGGCGTAGCAATAATTCAATACCCGAAATTGGATTCAGAATCGTGCCAATTGTACTAAAAATACTGGTCACGTTCGTTACGGTTGAATCATAACAAACCAAGCCATCGTCCGGCATTAAGAAAGGGTTGTCCTGGTTATCGGTAGACTCTCTCACCAGTTCTTCGACAGAGCGATCGAGAACGCGAGTCTGTCCTGTGGTTCGGTCTGTTTGAATCAGGGTGGCTCGCCGTCTGGCATTAATTGCGGTGGTACCGCCGACGCATTTTCCAGCAATGACGGCGTGGGAAAAGCGGGAACCGTAGGCAACTTGTTGCACCTGGACGTTTCCCCCAAAGTTAGGAAGCGATAGGTTAGACAGAAAGACGGGGATGGCCTGGGGAGTAATTTGGGAAGGACGCACCAGTTCGCTTTGAATAATTTCTCGCTCTGGGATAATGATGCGATCGCCTGCAATCAGGGGAACGTCATCAAGCAGTTCGCCTGTAAAGACACCAGAGACATCAATCACTTGCTCTATCCCTCCCCGAATTAAGCGGACGTTGATGATGTCGGCTTCGGGGCGAATGCCTCCCGCCGCTTGGATGGCGACGGTGAGGTAGCGGTTGGGGGGATAGCTGCCAGTCAAAGGCACAATCGGGGGGTCGTCTCCACCCGCTTGACGCGGGTTGATAAGATAGCGGCCGGGTTCAAAGACGGCTCCGGATACGGTAACTTGTACGGGTGCCCATTCGATGATGCTGACGCTGACGCGTAAAAAGTTCGGTTGAAAGAAGCCTTCGTTAATGAGGAGGCGCGTCAGTTGTTGCTGAACTTGAGGGAGTTCTAACCCGACGACGGGAACGGGATCGATAAACGGGAGTTGCAGGGTGCCATCGAGGTTGACTTCATAAACGCCACTGAAGCGATCGGTCTCCGGAAGCCCTTCATCGGCGGGGATATTAATCCGCAGGCGATCGCCTGGAGATAACGGTAGGGCCCAACTAGGCAGCGCGATCCCGACTGTGGCGATCGCTGTAACCAATGCCGAAACAATTAATTTGGCGCGAAACATTGACGCATCCGATCTCTTGAAGTTTAATTCATCAATGGTCAGGAAGTTTTCACTCTCAATGCGTGAGGGAGATTCTTCATCTTTAATAGTCTATGCTGAAAGTCACCCCCCTTCATCTATATCATGAGATAGAAATTTGATGGGATGGGTTCATTTTTGACAAATTTCATCTCCTAAGCTAGGGCTTTTTCAAAGGACTGCTTATACAGTTGTGCAATATCTTCCCAGGTGAGGACAATCTGTTTTTCTTTGAGTAGAGAATTTTGCAAATCAGAAAGCAGACGAGATTCGCGATCGCTAAGTTCCTCAAAACTGGGTAAATCTTGAATAAAGCGATGGTAACTTTCTGAACTGTTCTCTACAAAAAATCCATATTGTCCCCCATCGAGTAAGTGATTCATGCGATCGCAAGGAATAGTAATCGCAAGCCGCCCGCACGCTAAATATTCGCAAACCTTCAAACTGGCACTGGTAAACTGGTTATCCGGAAAGAGTCCCTTATTATAAGGAGCAACGCACAAATTGGCCGCATTAATATAGCGGGCTGCTTCTGCTTGGGAAACCCTCCCTGTAAAGACCACAGGCGAATTCCAAGTCTTTGCAATTTCCTCTAGTTCTTGGCGACTGACGCCATCTCCAACCATATAGAGAACGGTTCGAGGGTTGCGTTCTCGACCCAAGGCTTCAATCAGATAAGCAGGTTCTTGAATAAACCGATTGAGCGACCCGACATACGTCAATACAAAAGCATCTTGAGGAATTCCCAATTGCTCTCGACAAACTGTTCGATCTTGCGGATAAAAAACTTGCGGATCGATGCCGTTAGGAATGACATCAACGGGTTGATTGGGGAGTAAATCGCCTTGGGATTGAAGATAGTTTTTGAGTTGTTCGGTTTCGCCGACAATTCGGGTTGCATTCTTTGTCCAACGCTTGCGGAGGATGGGACGCGCTTTGTGATAACCGATTGCTAGAGTTTGATTCAATAACTGAGTTGGGTTATTTAGCTTCCAGAAGGGGGTCGTTTTTTCCGGGAAGTTGAAAACCGCCTCTGCAACAACAATCGTCGGAATATCATACTCCGAAAAAGCTTGGGCTAATACCCCCAGAAAGGGCCATTCCTTCTCAATGACTAGATCGAAATCTTTCGCATGTTCAGATGTAAACTTTTTCAGTAGTCGCTGATACTTAAATAATCTCAGATAATCCGGCGGGCTAAAGTAGATATTTTTGTTGTTTTGCTCGCGTTCTGATAAATTTTGGGAGTCTAAAAACGTTAAGAACGAATATCCTGCTAGAGGTTCTTCTAAATTCTTCCGAAAAGCTAGACTTACTTCAAAATCTTGGCTCAGATACGGCAGAAGGGGCAACGTACCTAGAATGTAAGGAGAATAATGAACGTAATGAAGACCGGGAAATGCAATACAAATTCGAGGTTTATGAGAAGTTGTCATCACAAAAGAGGAGGAGTTGCACTTGCTTCCCCTAGAGTTTAACAACTTTTAATGGTGAGAGAGAAAAGGGAACGTACAAAATTTGAACTGAATAACCGAATTCTCTTTAAATTGGGGCTTGTAATGACGGTAACTCAGAAGGTTTTTTTCGCCAGGAAACCACTTTAGCAGGTACGCCAACCGCGATCGCATAGGGGGGGATATTCTTAGTGACGACTGAACCCGCGCCAATGACGCTACCTCGACCAATCGTAACTCCATCTAACACTTTCACTCCGCACCCTAACCAACAGTCATCTTCAATCGTAATTCCCTTGTAGGTTGCGCCTTGCAGGATAATCGGGGTATCGGGTTCAGCAAACGCATGATTATTGGCATAGATGCCGCAGTGGGAAGCAATTAAACAATCTTCTCCGATAGAGAGGGTCTGACCCGATAGACAAGTGTAGGGGCCAATATAAGTGCGATCGCCAATGCAAATATTACCTTGAATGTGAGTTTTCACCATTACCCCCATATCCAAAGACACCTCATTTCCCAGGCGAATCCGACCCCTAGGGCCATGATTTCTTAAGCTTGCGCCGCGATCGAGTTTAACCCCATGACCCAACTCAATCCCCTGGGCGCAAATGAATTCGACCCCAGGATTAATCCGAACCGAGCGACCCAAGCGACCAAAAATGAAGCGATAAACAACTTGACGGAGAAGGCGACCGATGGATAGCGGCATCCAACCCACTAGCGCAATCAGAAAACCTTCTCCCTTAACCGATTCTGCTGCTTCAGACGAACGATTGGACTTACTCATAATCGTATAGAGGCGATCGCAATTTCTCAGATATTCCTTGCAGCATCTCACACAAAGGGAACACTTAGCCCCTCGTTTTGCAAGGGGCTAAATCAACATTACGCACTCACCAACTCAGAAGTCGGTGCAGCCACAGGCTCAACCATAGACTTCCCTTCAAAATACTCAGGAATCGGCGCACCCATCATCGACAGCAGAGTCGGAGCCAAATCCAGCGCATGACCGACGGGTAAAGTCGAGTTAGGTGCAATATTGCCACCCTTCGCCAGGAAAAAGCCCTTCGCCCGATGGCTACCCGTCCGCAGGTGAGGAACCGGGCCAATGCGACCAAACTCAGGAGAATCTACCGTATCCGTCGCGTACTCTTCTTGCCAGATAATTACAATATCGGCATCCGGCAACTTCGGATCGCGGTCTAAAGCAGACTTGCGAGTGCGAATTACCTCTTTTGCCATCGGCTGACCCGTGCGGGCATCTTTGAGTTGGCGAACCATCGCACAAATCTCTTCACACACCGCATCATACTCCGCAGGAGCAACAATCCCTTGGGGTTCGCGCCCTTGCAAATTAATCCGAATGTAACCTTCCGAATAGCTAGGGAGAGCAAACGCCTTCATCTGCGTCCAGAAATCCCGGTACCACATCGCCGGTTGGAAAAACATCGGTTCTTGTTCTTCCACCAATTGGAACGGGGATACTAAGTCGCGTTCGGGAGTCGTGCCAAAAAGCTTGTCAATCAGCTTAAACAGCTTAACGGGTGCTTTCTTTCTCAAAAACTGACGAATGGGATTGGCTTCATATTTCAGCCGCCAAACTTCGCCCAACCAATCCAAGGTATTGTTAACAAACGGCTTACCGGGTTTCGCCTGGGTATTACCGCGAGCCAGCCCATACTGACCGGGGAAGTTCCAGCGATACATTAGCTCTGGTAAAAAGAGCATACTGGGCAAATCCATCACATTGCTTCCCATCCCGTGGGCTGCAAATACCACGATTTGAGCATTTTCTGGGGCTTTAGCAACAATCTCGCCAATGGCGCGATCAATGGCGACAAAGGTTTCCAACATCAGATCGTTACCCACTTTCGGGGCAATCTCAGCATACAGGGGATGATCCGGTTGGCTGAGGTGCCAGAAGATATGGCCGGCGGAATGGGTTTCGCCGAAAATGGTCAGGAAGAAATCCCAATCTTCGCGCTGTAGCAAGTCTTGGCAGATGGCGGAACGACGAGCAATCCCAATTTCGAGTTTTTCTTTGAGCGCCTTCATCCCTTCTACATCGCGGGTACTGGCGTGATCGAAGCCAAAAGCCGGGTGTTCGCCGTGTTTTTGAATCAGTTCCTCATAAATAGAGGCGGGTTGAGAGTGACTGGGGGTTAAGGCGGAGTGCGCCCCCCAAGCTAGAACTTGGACACCGTTGGCGTTTTGGGCTAGGGTCGATTGCGGCATATCGAAGACCGCGACGCGATAGTCTTCACCCAAGGCATAAAAGGGTTGATATTCTTTAAAGTCGTAAGCGCCGACCTCTTGAGCAATGTAGGTACCTTCATGGAATTTCACGGGCGACCAGTATCCGGTTTTATCCGGCAGACAGCCCGTTAAAAAGGTAGTCCAGGGGGTTTCGGCTCTGTAGTGTTCAATATTGTTAATTCGAGTATAAGCACCTTGTTCGCGCAAGCGGCTGAGGGTTTTCAGGTGTCCTTGAGCCATCCACTGTTCAATCAAGGTTGGGTCAGCAGCGTCCAATCCAATGGCGATAACGGGCGTTCTCATAGTGGCTTTCCTCGATTTATATGAAAGATTCATAACTACCATCAACTCGGAGCTAAGTCAGGGAGTCGGTTAGTGAAGTATATTTAGGCGGAGTCTGATATGGGTGGGGTGTGAGTGGCAAAATTGAATCTCTTTAACTACAGTAAATTCTTCTAGGGCAGAAAAAAGTAAAAAGTTACTAAATCTACGTACGTATATTGTGAAAATTGAATGAAGTTGTCCGATCGAGTTCTGTATTTTCCCTAATTGTTGCCGTTGATACTCAATAACAGACAGCGACGCAGATCGATTCCTCGTCGGGATGCGGTAAGGTAGCGTAGAAGGGAGAAGCCTCTAATTTTGCCCGGTTGAGGGTTTGAGGAGACTCTGAAGTGCCTGGAAATTCCGTTTCCGTCTAGGTGCGATCGCACTTAATATTGTCAAGTAGACCCACATGAAGCTCGTTTTTTTTGGTACGCCCGACTTCGCAGTTCCTACCCTGGAAAAATTACTGAGTAGTTCAGATTTCCAAGTCCTAGGGGTGGTGACGCAACCGGATAAGCGGCGAGGGCGCGGTAACGCTCTAATTCCTTCCCCCGTGAAAACACTAGCACTGACCCATCAGTTACCCATTTGGCAGCCCGATCGGATCAAAAAAGATTCGCAAACCTTAAGCGAACTCGCTCAACTGAACGCCGATGCTTTTGTGGTGGTCGCCTACGGTCAAATTCTGTCGCCAGCGATTTTGGAGATGCCTCGCTTGGGTTGTATCAATGTACATGGCTCAATTTTACCGAAATACCGAGGAGCCGCCCCGATTCAGTGGAGTATTTATCGCGGCGAGACTCAAACCGGGATTACCACGATGCTGATGGATGCGGGGATGGATACCGGAGCTATGCTGCTGAAAGAATACACGCCTATTCATCTGTTTGATACTGCTCATGACATTGCCCAACGCTTGGCAAACTTAGGGGCAGACTTGTTAGTTCAAACCCTATGGGGTTTAGAGCGAGAAGAAATTCAGCCCATTCCCCAAAATTCTGATGAAGCCACCTATGCACCGCTGATTCAAAAAGCCGATTATCAACTCGATTGGTCAAAAACGGCGATCGCGCTTCACAATCAAATTCGGGCCTTTTTCCCCAATGCAGTGACAGGTTTGCGAGGACAATCGCTCAAAATTATGGCTACAGCCCCTCTCGATCCGATGGCGCGATCGCAACTTCCTCCAGAACTCAACACTCTGCTCGATCGAGAGGAATCGCTTCTAACCGCAACTGGACAACCCGGAGAAATTGTCGGTTTAATTAAAGGTTGGGGCCCAGCGATCCAAACAGGCGAGGGGCTGTTACTGCTCCAACAAGTTCAGCTTGCTGGGAAAAAACCTCAATCCGGTTGGGACTTGGTAAATGGCGTTCGAGCGAACCTTGGTGAACTGCTCGCCTCATCCCAGCACTAATTGTGCCTTCAAACCGGCTCGTACAAACGGCAGCGATCGCAGGGCCCTTCAGGATTCACCGCACACCGGACAATCTCCGATCGCGCATTATAACGGCAACTGACATCTCCAATCACCCAGCGACCATTCACTAAACTTTGTTCCGCAGGGCGAGGAGCAGATTGCACATAAAGAGCCACTTTATGCAAGCGATAGCGCCCAGACTTGAGTTGATAGCGGTGGCGGCGTTCTAAGACGGCGTAGGTTTTCCCCTTGAGATCGAGATAGTTTCCCGGTTGGGGAATCCAGTCGAGTTGAATATTGCCCAATGTCTGACGCGGATGCGTCAAAATCACCTCTGTGGGTAAAGAGTCTGGCTCCATAATCCTTTTCGTTGTAATCCTAACTACACTCTCTTGGATACTATCGTAAGCCCTCGATCCATTGAGGGTAGTTTACGTTTTTCTCAAGACCGCGTGGTTGGATTAGCAGAGTTTATCAACGGATGCAAGCCACGAACCCTCTACACTTGCAGACTTTTGCTTGACAAGGGGGTTCAATTCAGTAATATACTCCTCATCGTTAAAGACGCGAACATTTACCCGATGGGTACAGTCAGGGCAACTACACGCAAACAGATTGGGCGAAAGGTGGAGTATCGATCATGAGACAAAAGTGCTGGCTGCCACGATTGTCTACGACTTTCTTACAAAATCGAGTCGTTTTCTTTTTGGCAGGTTTAAGCCTCGCCATTTTATTTTCTCTGGCATGGCATCCCCATCAAGTATCTGCAACCGAAATAGCGAGAGCCGCAGACTGGCGCAGTGCTTCTTTCCCAGTAGAAAATTTTGTCGATTATACGTCCCCATTTGGCTATCGACGCTCCGTTTCGGGCGCGTATAGCCGCGAGTTCCACTACGGTTTAGATTTAGCTGCTCCAGAGGGCAGTTATATTCGCAGTTGGTGGAGTGGCAAAGTGGTTGAAGTTTGGGAAGATAATCGCTGCGGTACGGGCATTGCGGTTGAATCCGGAAGTTGGGATCACATCTACTGCCACATGAAGGGGAATGTCCGCAAAATTGGCGGAGTCCCCTATTTAATTGATAGCGCTGGCGGTTTGCGAATTGCCCAAGGTCAAGCGGTCGAGGCGGGGACGCGCATTGGTCGCGTGGGGATGAGTGGCAGAACCACAGGGCCGCACCTGCATTGGGGGTTGAAGTATTCTAACCAATGGGTCGATCCCGCTTTAGTGTTGAGGGCGATGTATACCCAGCAGGCGCAAAGAGCAAGCAGTTAGGCGATTGGGCTTGGCTGAAGGTTAACTACAGCGGTTGAGGTGACGATTCCGCTGAGTTGAGGGGAGTGCGATCGCGATTTGGCTGATTGCGTCCGGGCGCGCCGAGTTTGAGCAATTCTGGGTTAAATGAGAATTGCGGTGTGACAGCAGGAGTGGGGTTCGGCGCAGCCCCCCATTGGTGAATGAGTTGATTGAGCAATCGATCTTGTTGGTCGCGGAAGTTCTCAATGTCTCCGCCGCGATTAATAATGGCAAACCAGACTAAACCGCGATCGCGCGTCGGTAAAACGCCTGCTAAAGCGCTGACATCCCACAGGGTTCCGGTTTTAATGGCTGTGGGGACGCTGACTTTGCGGTCTTCGGCGGTGCCTTTGTCGCGACCGATCACGGGAAAGACATCGGCTAGGTTTAAGTTATGGCTATTGATTTCTCGTTGAATGGCCATCAGCATTGCCACGGCGGCTCTCGGAGAAATCCGATTTTCAGCCCCTAAACCCGAACCATTGGTAATCAGAATTTCGTCTAGGGGAACGCCAGCAGCTTGGGCGGCCGTGGTTCGCACGACTTCAGCGCCGCCAACCGCATCGGCGATCGCTTCGGAGAGGGCATTACTGCTGTAAGTGTTCATGTGATGCAGCAGTTTGGCCAGAGGCAGCGACTGATGGCGCAGGAGTAGGGTTTGGTTGGGAACTGGGGTAACGGTGGTTTTGACGCCGCCTGCGATCGCCACCAGCGGGCGCGGGACAACCGGAGAAATCCGTTGATGGCGAGCCTCCATCGCTCCATCCCACTCAGCAGAATTAAAGCTTTGCTTCAGCCACTGACCGACCTGGGCGGGATCGCTCTCGTAGTTCATGCTGAAGTTTCCCACTAAAATTAAGTGACCCGTAACGCGAAGAATGCCCAGTTGGTGTAAGGCATTGCCAAGAGCGATCGCTTCTTCCCACACAAAAAACGGATCGTCTCCCCCGGTAATCACTAAATCTCCTTGCAGTTCCCCGTTAACAATGGGGCCGGTTGTGCCAATCACCGTTTCAAATTGATAATCGGGTTCCCAGGTTTTTAGGGCCGCTAAGGTCGTCGCCACTTTAGTGAGGGAAGCGGCGGGTAATGGGGTTCTGCCTTGGTTATCAGCAAGTAAACTGGGGCCGGTTTGCAACCAGACGCCCTGTTGTTCGCGCTCCCATCCCCGCGAAGTCCACAGCTTGAGAAATTCATCGACCGTTTGTAAGGCGGTGGTATCGGGTTGGGTGGGTAATACAAAATGCGTATTTCGTTGCCAAACCAGCGTTGCTCTTGAAGTTTGATGCACGCGAGCCGTATCCAACCAAAGCGAAAGCAACCCTGAGCTAATAATATCGAGCACGCTAAATCTTGTCCTCCCGGTTTCCAGAGGTATTGCTGTGGCTATTGTGCAATAAAAGGGGGAAAATTGATCTTTTAAGCATGATGAATTCAGGCGATCCTAATCGAGTTTTGCGGTCAATTCCCTTGGTGGTGGGGGGTCTTGCAGGTACGCTGTTAATGGTTAACCGCTTGCTGACTCCGGAGTTGACTAGCTCTCAGGCTCGTTCGGATGTGTTGGGCGTCATTATTAGCGCAGTTTTGCTGTTAACGGGCTTGTTATGGCAGCGCGTTCAGCCTTTACCCCCAGAAACGGTTCAGTTAGTGGGGGAGGAGGGGTTTGAGTTGTCTGCGGATCTGCCAGAGACAGTTAAAACCGAGTTGGCTTGGGCGTCGAATTTATTGCTGACGAATACGGTAACGCGATCGCTCGTCGTTTACTATCAGGGAAAGGTGTTGCTGCGGCGCGGTATTCTTGGGCCTAACCCGGAAGTCAAACCGGGGGCGATTCTCCAACGCGTTCTCGATAAGCAGAAACCCGTCTATTTAGTCGCGCTGAAGCTGTATCCCGGTAAATTTGAGTTCGATTATTTACCCGAAAATACTCAAGGCGTCATTTGTCAACCGCTTGGCGATCGCGGTGCCTTGATTTTAGGGGCAAACGCCCCCCGATCCTACACGCGCCAAGATGAAAATTGGATTGCCGGAATTGCCGATAAGCTCGCCCACACCCTCAGCCTTCTGGATAACCACCAACAATCCGCTTAAAATGGTGAGGTCGTACCACCTGCGAACTCGGCAATGAATATAACCATCCTGTACTGGGTCTTGGTATTAGTAATGCTTGTGGGAATTGTCGGTGCCGTCGTTCCGGGCATTCCTGGCTCTAGCTTAATTTTAGGCGCAATTTTAGTCTGGGGCTTTGTACGAGGCTTCGATGTCATTGGTTGGGCTTTAGGCACCACCCTAGTTATCCTCTTACTCAGCGTTGGGGTTGACTTCCTGGCGATGCATCTGGGTGCTCAACGAGCAGGCGCAAGTAAATGGGGACAGTTTGGGGCAATCATTGGCTTAGTGTTAGGGTTTCTAGGCTTATTACCCGCTTTCCTAGTCGCAGGCCCCCTGATCGGGATTTTAGTCGGTCCGATCGTCGGCGCATTTATTGGCGAATTTCTCTACCGCCGCAATCTTCCCTTAGAAGAAAGAGCGAAAACCTCTTTTAAAGCCAGTGTGGGCATTCTAGTCGGTTCGCTGGTGGGCAATCTGATTCAAGGGCTACTCGCGATCGCGGCTGTTGTAGTTTTCATCGCAACCACCTGGTCAACCGTGGGATAGATTTGGACTTCCAGTACCAATTTCCCATAAATTTTTTGCTTAAAGAAAAACAAACCGTAGATTTCCGTAAATCCAACCGTGACTTATGGGCAAAAACTGATATAACTGGATGATAGTCTCGGTGTTGAGGCTTGTAAAAAACCTTGAGAGTGGGCATTGCCCCTGTTAGTGCAGTGCGATACAGTTTGCCAAACCTGCATCAGTCATAAAACTTCATAGGCTAGCTTAGATTCTATGCGAAATCAGCAAGCAAGCTATGGGATATCATGAAAATCTTTAAATAAGCAGTGTTAGTCTTTCAAAATCTTCAAATAACAGGCAAAATCGTATTGCCTGTCTCGATTGAGTCGGAAAAGACGGATTCTATTGTTGTGAGGATACAAAAAGATGGCAACAATCAACGGAACTTTGGGTAACGACCTACTAAGTGGGACTCCCCAAGCCGATCTGATCTATGGTTTAGCAGGGAACGATACCATCTTTGGATTAGAAGGCAACGATACCTTATTTGGGAACCAGGGGAATGACTCTATCTTCGGCAACCAAGGTAATGACCTAATCTTCGGTGGAAAAGATAACGACTTTATTTACGGCGGAAAAGACAACGACACCATTTATGGCAACCGAGGCAACGACACCCTCTTCGGTAACGAGGGCGATGATGTCATCTACGGTGGCAAAGGCAACGATCTGATCTACGGCGGTAAAGGCAACGATCGCCTATTTGGGGACTTAGGAGATGATACCCTCTACGGCGATCTCGGCTCCGACACCATGACGGGTGGCGAAGGTCGCGACCTTTTCGTAGTTGGACGACGGGCAACCGGAACCACAGGTTCCCCCTCATTAGCCAACGCAGACTACATCACCGACTTCACCGACGGTGAGGATCGCATCGGTCTACAAGGGTTAACCTTTAACCAACTTGAAATTACAGCCGGGACTGGTCAATTTGCAGGCAGTGCGATCGTTCGCGATACTGGAACAGGTGAATATCTTGCCATTCTCCAAGGCGTCAATGCCGCGCAACTCACCGCCGCAGACTTTTTGGAACTCACTCCTCCAACACCGACTCCCACACCAACCCCCACCTCTCCCACTCCGATCCCTCCCGTTCGTCCACCTCTAACACCAACTCCTACACCAACCCCGACAATTTCGGCCGATCTCCAAATCACAAAAACCGATGGACTCACCAGCATCGCTCCTGGTGGCACCCTAACTTACACTATTGTTGCCACGAATGCTGGACCGAATGCAGTAACCGATGCAGTTGTGGTTGATAACTTTCCAACTCAACTCACCAATATTACTTGGACAGCTACTCAAACCGGAGGCGCAACCAGTTTTGACGCAACCGGTACAGGAAATATCAACGATACCGGCATTTCTTTACCCAGTGGTGCCACCATTACTTACCTAGTGAGCGCTACAGTTAATCCCACCACTCCTGTTGATACACTTCTCAACAACTCGGCAACAATTACCTCTGCTAGCGTCACCGATCCCAATACAGCCAATAATACGGCAAGGGATAACAATACCCGGGTGGTTGCCCCGACTGCGATCCAAGCAGTAGACGATAGCGTATCAGGACGTTTAGGAAGTACATTAATTATTCCCGTTCTCGATAACGATATTGGTCCGGTTCAACTCATTTCTTTCTCCCCCACCGCAAATGGTGGAACAGTCACTCGTCTGGATGGCGGTACACCACAAGATCAAAGCGACGACCAATTGCAGTTTATTCCTGCCGCAGCCGGTACCTTTACCATTGACTACACAGTCAGCGATGGAGCAGGCGGTACGGACACTGCAACTGTCACCATTATTGTGAATGAGAATACCCCTGGTCAGACTATCACCGCACCTCCTGGTGTCCCCAGCCTGTTATTAGGCAGTACCACTGCACCCGCTCTTGGTGCCCCTCTAGATACGCTCCAAGGCAGTACAGCGAATGATACTTTAGTGAGTGGCACTGGACCTAACGTGCTGGCTGGTGGAGCGGGAGCAGACGAATTCCGGTATACCAATCTGGCTAGTAGCGGTGCCGATCCTCAGAATCCGCTCCTTTCAGGCGATATTATCCTTGATTTTGACCCCACTATCGATCGCATTCGCTTGGACTTTGATGTAGCACCGGGGGTTCCTGTAGCCGCTAATAATGTAGTGCTGAATTCGTTTGCACCAGGGAACTTTGTCCTCACGCTGAATGCTCCCAATACGCCTCCGGACTTCCTTCCTGGACAATTCCTGATCAATTTAAACAACCTTGACCCAGCAGTGACAGCCGCTGATATCCAAGGCGCATTGGTTTTCGGTGCTTCCTAGGAAATAAGATCAAGTTGAATTGTCTTTATCCCTATCTTTTCAATCGGAAAGATAGGGATAAATAAAAAATATTCATCTTCTCAGATGATCAAAAAGAGCAGTTTTGAGCCGTTCTAGAGCGCTTAAACTCTGGAGTTGTCAACAGCTAACCCCTGAATTTTGGCTTTGATTTATCGAGGAAAAACATGGCAACCTTTACCCTATCCCCCAGCACGTCAGACTTAATTACGCTTACTCCTGACCCCGACATTATTACGGTTCAATTTGGAGCTAATTTTACAGAGACCGATACGCTCGTTAATTTCTCTACAGCCGATCGAATTGACATTTCAGCCTATAACTATACTGAACAACAACTCCAGCAGTTAATTAGTGGTGCCCAAGATTTAGGGGGGGCTGTCCGCATTGTTGGTCAGCCTTTTTCACAACTCACCTTATCGGGTATTACCTTCAGTCAATTTCAAGCAGCCGGATCGAGCCTTTTTATTAGGACTGGAGCAGATATAACAGCACCCACTGCCCCTCTTCCCGTTCAAGCAGAAGCCTTCGTGGCTCACACAACAACCCCCAGTGGTACTGTTGTAGGTCGGGTTCAAGCCACTGATAACATCGCCGTTACTCAATATACAATTACTGGAGGAACTGGACCAACAGCAGCGTTTACGATTAATCCTAATGGGAATATTATTCTGAATAATCCTGCGGCTTTAACGTCTACAGCAACCCTTGCTGTTGCTGCACGAGATGCTGCTGGCAACCAATCACCAACGACCAATATTAGGATTTTCCACCGAATTGAAGAGGCTGTTGCTGTTGCAACCTTTAGTGATAATATTAACCAAAGTTTTCAGTCAAATCCTGATGGCTTAGATGCTGTTAGAGTTGCTCCGGGTAACTATGGTTCGGTGACATTAGTTGAAACTGCACCCGATGATGGATTTCGTCTGAGATTGCGCGGTCCTAACAGTTCTGTGGAAAATCCCACATGGCAAGCACGGACTAACCCAGCAGCAGGTCGCAACACCGAAGCCGTTATCCAAAATATTACCCTCTTGTCTATCGGTACGTTTCAAGGAATTCAAGATGGGATTACGCTGGATGGCTTTTTGATTAATGGGGGACGGGTCGATTTATATGACACGAATCCTAACCCAGGAACAGCCAGAAGTAATATGACTTTCCGGAATAATATTTTCCGAGGGAATCGCTCAAGCGATCCAACCATTCAAATCGAAACGGCACCAGGGGGACCTGTCAGCAATAATATTGTGATTCAAAATAACTGGTTTGATGGGATTGGTCAGCTTCAACCGTTCCAAGGCGTACCGCAAGCTATTAAGCTCAATAATGCCAGCAATGTCACCATTACAGAGAACTTAATTGAACGCTACGGTCCTGGGGTACAGGGGTTTGGCGTCTTGATGCAGTACGGGATCAGTAACGTCTCGATTACGAACAACACCTTCGATCGCATTGGGGTAGCTGCTGTGTTTAATCAAGGCAGTTTTGCAACTCCGCCTGGAAATACAGTGACCAATACTCCCTTCTAGGGCATAAAACAACAAACTCGTACCTATTGAATAATGCGGCGAACGGCAAACCAACTGCCCAGTAGCCCAACAAGGGAGCCAAAACCCATTAAGATTGCGGGGAGTAGCAGCAAGCGAGGATTGGAGGCTGTGACTAAAAATTGAATAAATTCCAGTTGACTTGCGAGCAATTGAGTGCAAAATCTTTGCAGGAGACTAATTAGACTCCAAGCGATCGCGCCTCCAACCACCCCAAAGCAAATCCCTTGCAACAGAAATGGTAAAGCGATCCAGCCTCGCGTTGCCCCAACAAGTTGCATAATTTCAATTTCGGTGCGTCTCGATAAGACAATTAAGCGGATAGTGGTAGTAATTACGGCGATCGCACTCAGCGTTAAAGCTAGGGCGATCGCTCCACTAACAGTGTTGACTCCCTGGTGAAGTTGTGACAACTGTCTCAGGGCTTCGTCTCCATACTGCACCTCTTCAACCCCAGGTAGCTGCCTCAACTGCTGAACCAAAGCAGGAACTCCCTGAGAGTTTTGAGCTTTAACTCTTAACTCATCAACCAAGGGATTTCCATTGAGTAACTCCACAATTCCTGCAATGTCTGAAAATCCCATTTCTTGAACTAATCTTTCCCATGCTTCCTGTTTAGAAATGGCTTGGACTGCGATCGCCCCCGGTAATTGAGTTACAGTATTGACTAAAGACTGACTCTCAATCCCCGGTTCCAAATAAGCAGAAACCTCTAACTGACTGCCAAACTGGTTTAAGAGGTTTTCCAACTGCCACGAAACCTGTAAACTAGTACCGAACAGGAACAGCAGTACCGTCACCGTACTCACTGCCGCCCAGTTCATCCAACCCCCGCGTCTCAGACCCAGAACCATCTCGCGCCAAACATAACCCATCCGGGTAACAGCTTGCCAAACATTTAATTTCATAGCTCCATCCTGATTAGGCAATTATTGTAGACTTGGCTTTTCAGTTTAGGGGTTTTTGCGGTATTCTCAGCAGCAATAGGCAAGAAACCATAGATTAACCTATTGAGGATGAAGGAGCAAATTTAAAACCCTGTAAATACATACCCTTGGCTTAAATTTACGGAAACCAACCGAATATCCCTGTAGTAGTTGGAAAATTTCAGTAAAATTCCGAGCAGGCGTCGAACGGCTAACCTAAAATAAATTGACTTGGAAGTGAGGAGACTAGAAGGATGGCAGTGATTAACGGCACCCTAGGTGATGACTTTTTGGTAGGAACCCCTGAAGCAGATCTGATTAATGCCCTAGCTGGAAACGACGTGGTTTATGCTCTTGAAGGCAATGACACTGTCTTCGGCAATCAAGGAAATGACTACATCCTGGGCAATCAAGGTAACGATCTGATCTTCGCTGGCAAAGGGAATGATATTGTTTTTGGCGGTAAAGGAAACGATACCATTTTTGGAAATGAAGGCAATGATGTCCTTTATGGCAACGAAGGCAACGATGTTATTTACGGCAATCAAGGCGATGACGTTATCTATGGCAACCAAGGTAACGATCTAATTTTTGCTGGAAAAGGAAACGATATTGTCTTTGGTGGAAAAGATAACGACACCATCTTCGGCGACGAAGGGAATGACCTTCTACTTGGCAATGAAGGTAATGATGTTGTCTACGGCAACGAAGGTAATGATGTTGTCTACGGCAATGAAGGGAACGATGTTCTTTTCGGCAACCAAGGTAACGACACCCTCTATGGTGGCAAAGGTAACGATATCCTTTATGGTGGCAAAGGTAACGACGTTCTAATCGGAGATTCTGGAGCAGATACCCTAGTAGGCGGAGAGGGACGCAACCTATTTGTTCTAGGACGTAGACCCGATAATGCCGCCCCCTTCCTTACTACAGGAGGTCCTCAACTCACGGATGCAGACTGCATCTTAGATTTCACGGATGGACTAGACTTAATTGGTCTAGAACCGGGCTTAACCTTTGGACAACTCAACATCTTCCAGGGAACCGGACAATACGCCAGCGATACGATCATTCAAGACACCGTGACTGGCGAATTTCTTGCCATCTTGAAAGGGGTGAACCGCGCTTTAATTACCGCAGCCGACTTCACAACCAATATTGCCGCTTTACCAGACCTGCCCCCACCACCTCCAACGCCTCCAACACCCCCGACGCCTCCAACACCCCCAACTCCTCCCATTCAGCCTCCTGTTCGTCCGCCGATTACACCAACGCCACCGCAAAATCTTCCTGATTTAACAATCTCAAAAACAGATAACCCCGATCCCGTCACCATTGGACAAACTTTAACCTATACTCTCACCGTTAGGAACCAAGGGAATGCGAGTGCATCGGGTATTGTGGTTCGCGACACTTTACCTCCAGGCTTTAACGTAACGAATATCGCTGGAGGCGGGGGATTTACAGGGACTCAACAAGGTCAAGTCGTTACCTTTACAGGTGGAACTTTAGCAGTTGGAGCAAGCGCCACCCTAACGATTACCGGGACAGCACCTGCAACAGCCGGTAGTATTACTAACACGGCAGTTGTCGATCCAGATAACCTAATTCCTGAGTCGAACGAAGCGAATAATACCGTTTCGATTACAACAACCGTTACAACGGTCCAGGTTGGAGCAGATGACTTTGTAGTGGTTCGCGCAGGCGAAACCGTTACCATTCCTGTGCTTGATAACGATCCAGGCGCGACTCAAGTCACCACCGTTACTCAACCCCCAGCCGGAACAGCAGGCGTTGCAACAGGCGGAGAAGGCGTTACCTACGTCAATCCCAACCCAACCCCGGCTAATCAACCCGATATCTTTACCTACACAAACGATGCAGGTCAAACCCAAACAGTACAAGTGACTGTATTACCGGCCAATGCAGAGCTGGTAGGAACTGCCCAACCAGAATTTTTGATCGGTCGCGATGCTCCGAGTTTCGATCCCAACACGGGAACGACAAACCCCGAAGTTATTCGAGGTGGCGGGGGCAATGATACGCTGATTGGCGGTCGTGGGGCTGATATTTTAGAAGGCGGACCCGGTGCCGATGAATTTCGGTATAACAATTTAGCTGATAGTGGAGGCGATCCGCTAAATCCTCTAGAACCTGGCGATACTATTCTTGACTTCAATCCCCAAGAAGGTGATAGGATTCGCTTAGATTTTGAGGTTGCTCCAGGCCGTCCCGTTGCGCTTGGTGATGTCGTAATCTTTGATACTTTGCTACCGACTGGGTTTGCTTCTATTGGTCTGAACGTTCCTAACACGCCAACCGACTTTCTGCCTGAACAATTCGTGATTCTCTTGAATTTAGACGGTCCTACCGGTACCCCCTATACAGCTCAAGATATTCTCAATTCAATTGTTTTTGGCGCACCGTAAGCTATTGCGAACTTGCAGCTTCGTCTATCAACTTCTTGTAGGAAGTTATAGGCGGAGCTGAAGCGTCAAACAATTTGCTCCTCTTGCTCTTTCCGAATGCATCCACTGAGGTAATCTTTCATGGCAACTATTAACCTGACAGCAGGGGTCAATGATGTTGTTCAGGGCAACCCTGCTGAAGCCGACATCGTTGTTGTGCCTGCGGGTTCATTAATTACAGAAAATGACTTCGTTTTCAACTTTCAAACACCCGATCGGCTGGATCTAACTGCTTTTCCTGTTCTGACTTCAACGAATGATGTTTTCATTCAACCTCTACAGGGGGGGGCAGTTCGGGTTAGCAGTCCTCTTTTTGGTCAAATTACGTTAATTGGGATTACTGCGGCCCAACTTACACAGAATAACTTTATCTTTGCAGGAACCCAAAACCTTGCGGATCTGACCATTCAAAAGTCGGCTTCTGCTACAAGCGTATTGCCGGGGGGAAACCTCACCTATACGCTTGTTGTCAGCAATGTGGGTCAAGCCGGCGCCTCTGGTATTGTCGTTCGGGATACCTTGCCGCCTGGGTTTACCATTACTTCTACCGTAGGAGCTGGGGGATTTACCACGACTCCCTCAGCTGCTGGAACGGTTGAGTTTACGGGAGGAACATTAGCTCCAGGCGCGAGTGCCACTTTAACAATTACAGGTACTGCACCAGCAACAGCCGGAACAGCGATTAATACGGCGGTTGTCGATCCGGGCGGGCTGATTCCTGAAGTGACTGAAGCCAATAATACTGCAACCTTTGCAGTCACTGTGGGAGCGGCACCAATCCCGACCGCAGTTTATGTGGATGATAACTTGGCAGGGACAGCGGCCGGAGCAACAGTTGCTGTCGATCCTGATGGTACCGGTCCTCAGCAACCGGTGACGGGCTTGGTTTTTGGTCAAACTGCTTTTGCGAGCATTCAAAATGCCCTCGACTTTCTCTTGGGTGTGGGTGCGCCGGCTAACGCTACTGTTTTCGTTGCACCGGGAACTTATAACGAGTTTGTTAACTTTGTTCGACCTTTCATTCTCCTGGGTCCGAATGCCAACATCGATCCGGTCACTCAGGGCGGAACAAGAGTTGATGAGGCGATTATTGGTTCGGGCGTGAATGGGGGCGGTATTGGTTTTGAAAGAACTGTTCCTAGCAACAATGGTCCTGTAACCATTGCGGGATTTTCGTTTGCTAGCAAGATTCAACCCGCTCCAGGAACATTAGGAGGTTATGGGATTGATTTGACAGATTCTAATGGCAATGTCACCATTCGGAACAATATTTTTGAAAACGATGTGGTTGGCATCGGCAATCGTATTAGTTCTCAAGGTGTATCGATTACCAGCAATATCATTATTGAGCAGAACTTGTTCAATATGTCTGGAGGAACGCCGACTTTACAAACTCCGTTTGTGGCAATGGCGCTTCAGCAGGTGAATGGCGCAGCGATTCGGAATAACCGGATCAATGCGGCTACAGGTTTGGCGATCGATCCTCGCTTAACGCCCAGTCAGGCTCAACGATTTGGGCAACCTGTGGGGTCTCCTGTTCCTGGCGCTCCGTCAAGCGGTTTCAATGTCACGGGTAACTTGTTTACTGGGTTCTTCCCGTATCCAACGCCAGCATCGCCCTTGGCACCTCCCTTAAGTCCTTCAGGACAGCAGGCGATTGTCAACTTTGGTTCGGGAACCTTTAGTATTGACGATGCGAGTAACTCGCTCGTTCAGCCAAATGTGACGGGTTTGACGTTAGTGTAGCGATCGCACTATTCTCTAAGTCCTCTCACCCCCGCAGGGATTTCTAACGCCTGTGGGGGTTTCTATTAAGATGGAATAACAAGGATTTATATTGTTTGCCCCCTAGTGAGTTAATATTCCATGACTTCTGAGGTTTTTGTCGAAAAGAAAAAGTTAGAGCAGCCGCCGTTGGAGATTCATACGTTGGGCGATCGCGTTTTGCGGATGCCGGCTAAACGAGTCTCTCGCGTCGATAGCGAGGTGCGGCAGGTGGTGCGGCAAATGCTGCAAACCATGTACAGTGCCGATGGGATTGGGTTAGCCGCTCCCCAGGTGGCGATCCATAAGCAAATTATCGTGATTGACTGCGAACCGGATGAGCCAGCAAATCAGCCTTTGGTGTTGATTAACCCCACCATTAAACAGTTCGAGGGCGAAGTTTGCGTGTTTCAAGAAGGCTGTTTGAGCATTCCGGGGGTCTATTTGGATGTCAAGCGCCCGGAAGCGATCGCAGTCGCTTATAAAGACGAATACGGTCGTCCCCAAACTTTAACAGCCAGGGGACTGCTAGCGCGCGCCATTCAACATGAAATTGACCACCTTAATGGCGTCATGTTTGTCGATCGGGTTGAGAATAAACTTGCCCTTAATCAAGAACTTGGCAAGCATGGCTTTTCCGCCCAAGCCGTAAAATCGGTATCCTAGTGGCAAACCCCCGCCCTAGGGGGACGGTTCAACTTAATAACTCACAACCAAAATAATGGGGTTTACACCAAAAAGCGGATTGTTTTTAGGCGGTTCCTGCGTGGCAGCGATCGCGGCAGTCGGTTCTATCTTTGAGCTATCCTCCGGTCAGCCGGAATTGGGTAGCTTCGCGACCAGTTTAATTTTAGGACTGAGCCTGCCAATAGGGGTTCTGTGTTTCTACGCAGCCGTCCGCAGTGCCAACGCCAACTCCTAAGTCGCGGTTTAGCAAAATTTCATTGGTCAAAGAAAATTCGTGAAGAACCATCGGGGGAGCGACCAACCTCCCCTAGAAATTGGAATCCACCCCTACAATTGATACAGAACCAAGATTGCCTGTCACGCGCTGAGTCATAGAACTGAACGCTCCGAACTAGACAGGACAAACCAAGGCGAGCGCTCGTTGGTAGGGGTGAGTGGATTCCAAGCAATGACCAACAAAAATTCTGCTATCGGGTTTCTTCGGCAACTGGTTATCAACGATCTCACCGGACAAAACCCGCCCCGATATCCTCTCTCAAGTGGTACAGAGATGGTGGTGGGTCGAGATCCTCGCTGCCAAGTGGTTTTAGACTCCAATCGTTACGGAATGGTTTCTCGACGCCATGCTGCGATCCGTCCTCTATCGGGAGGTCTGGGTTGGGAAATTCACGATCTCGGCAGCGCCAACGGCACCTACATTAACGGTTCTCGCCTGCAAGACCGCTGTCGGCTGCGAGTGGGCGATCGCATTACGTTAGGTCAAAATGGTCCTGAATTTATTTTTGAAGCCCCTCCTGTAGCTTCTGCGCCCCAGAGCGAGAGCGCAACCTTTCCCCTACCGAATACCCTCAAGCGGCCGCCCTCTGCACCCGTCCGCTCCCAGCCAAAACGCCCGGAATCTGCTGATACGGTCACGTTAACGCAACTGTTTCCCATCTTCTCCACAGGACGCGACCTGGCCCGCAAAGCCTATTTCATCCCGGCCAGTATCACCGCCATTGTGGTGGTCTTGCTGTTTTCCGTTCAAGTGCCCACCCTGTTTAACCTCGTGCTAGGCGGTTACATGGCGGGAATTGCTTATTATTACGTTTATCAGTTGTGCGGCAAGCATAAACCCTGGTGGCTGTTACTGGGGGCAGCCGTTTTAACAGCCTTGTTAGCTCGACCGTTAGTGACGCTCTTTGGTCCGTTTTTCTATCGGATTCTGGCAGGATGGGCCCCCGGTAATAGCCTGTGGGCCTTATTGGTGCGAGAAACGTTGGGAACTGGCCTATTAGAAGAATTGATCAAAGCCCTGCCGATTGCGATCGCCTTTCAATGGGGACGGCTGTTGCGCGCTACCCAAAAAGCCGACGCTACCCAAGCGGGCTATCCGCCTCACCCCCACTTCAATCCGCAAAGTATCGGCGTTTGGGAGCCTTTAGACGGCATTTTACTGGGCACAGCAGCAGCTATTGGCTTTACTTTGGTTGAAACCCTTGGACTCTACGTGCCCTCCACTATTCAAAGCGCGGTCAATGGTGCGGAACCCGGACTCGGCTATTTAGCAGGACTGCAACTTTTAATCCCTCGCGTCCTGGGATCGGTTTCTGGGCATATGGCCTATAGCGGTTATTTAGGATACTTTGTCGGCTTAAGCGTTCTCAAGCGGCGCAAACGGTGGCGAATTTTAGGCGTAGGTTATTTTACCGCCGCCCTCTTGCATGGATTATGGAATGCCACAGGTCACTACTTTTTTACAGAAGTCTCTCAACTGGCCGGTGCAGTGGCACTCGCATTAATTGGTATGTTGTCCTATGCCTTTCTCGCCGCAGCGATTTTAAAGGCGCGGGCTTTGTCACCCACCCGCGAACAAAACTTTGCTACTCGTATGTGGTAGGTCAAAAGGGAGAAATTTGAACCCTCTGTGCCAAGGAGTTAGCGATCTTGCTGCAATTGGGCGATCGCATAGCGAGCCACGGCTAGGGAGAGACGAGCTTGTTCGATCTCTGAAAGCGCCGCCCATTCCACCGGACGCACGGTATTGAGCATCCCATCAATGGCTGCATCGGCTTCTGTCCCGCGCATAGCAAACGCGAGAGGACGGGCCAAGACTTCCAAATCTTCAGCATGAAGTTGGGGGATCGCTTCTTCAACGCAACTTACAAGCTGACTGGCGAGGGATAGGGAGGTGGTGGCAACCTGTTCGGCTTTTTGGGCGATCGCCGCTAGCATAGCTGTTGGCACCTGAGCCGCAAAACGCGCTTTCAACACCTCCACTAAAGAGGCGGATGGGGAAGAGACGCTCGCCCAAAGCCGATCGAGATGAGCAAAAAACTGTTGAGCGCGATCGCTAACCTCTGCTTCTGGCAAATCCAGTTCCAGCGACTCCTCTAGGCGTTTGTAATAATCTTCAGACTGGGGTTCGTTGGGACTCCAAGGATAGACTTCTTCTGTAGGTTCGATTAGCGATCGCCACAGTTCGACTTCAGCTTGGGTTGATAGGGATTCAGAATTCATAGGGGTTACACCAGAGCACTGCTGGGTATTTAGGGGCATGGATAGCTACACGCCGATCGCCACAGGTTCCGTAACTTCATCCGAGAAGGAAAGCATTTTTTTCCAAAAAAATGCGATTAATTTTTCCAACCCGCCTTTAAGATTGCTCGGACTGGCAACCAAAGCCCGAAAGCGATTGCCAAATCAGGGTTTGGGTTCAAATCCCAATTTTAAGGGCGTTCGACAATAAATTCTAAGGTTTGTCCTTGAGAACTGCCAAATTTTAGCTTAACGCCAGATTGTAGGGGCACTTCCTGATGATGAATTTTCTTCCAGCCTTCCAAACCCGAAATCAACGTGCCATATCGAGAAAAATCGCGCAGCCAATAGGTCGGTTCCGCCTCTAGATCGCTAGTCGGATCGCGACAAATAATTTCAGCATGGCGCTGAGAAACCCAGCGTTCTTGGATGACAATATCATTTTCTGGCAATCGTCCCACCCGCATTAAGCCGCCGCGCACTGGCCAAACTTGTTCGGTTTCGCCGAGCGATCGCAAACACGCAGGCGAGAGCGATTTTTGCATCCAAGTAAGGGAATTTTCGGGCAACTCCGTCACTCCTTCTTCCAACGGGGGAATCAGTTCGCCATCAAACTCTGGGTGCATGTACAAAACCGGCAGCGTCCAAGCGGGTTGATTAAACTTATAAATGGTTAAAAGTTGCTGTCTAGCCACCGCCACGGCTTGATCGATCGGCAGTCGATCCGCTAGGGCTTGAGCAAAGGCTTGGATAAATGTTAACGCCTCGCGATCGGCAATCGAATCTCGCATTCCCAATACTGCCGGGACTCCGTGATGCAGCAACACCTCCGCCAAGCTACTGCGGGGAATGGGACAGTCGCCATGACGATCCGGTTGCGCCCCCCAACAGGCATTAAAGACAGCCAACGTTACCCGACAGCGCGTTAGCACCTGGGCGAGTTCCGTACCGCTTAAGGTCGTATTCGGTCGTAAAAATAACAAACCACCATCGGGAGACGGGACGCCATGACCGCCATAAAAGAGGATATTGTAAGGCTTGGCTTCTAACTGCTCGATCAGTTCCTCCGGCGTCGGCTGAATGAGCGTATCGACGTGCTTGGCAACTGGAATGGTGGAACTATTCATTCCCAAGCTTTCTGAGGTCGAGTTTTCTAGCGTTTGGGCAAGGGCTTCCGCTTCTTTTGCCAAGTCTAAAGCCCCATTCGTCAAGCTTTGATGGGCGGTGCGTTGGGCTTCGTGTTCTGGCGAATCTTGACCGAACACCAATAGAATATTTAAGGTTGCATCTGTACGTCGCGGGGGCAGCGGATCGACATCGCTGGTCGTTCGGCTAAACAAAATTTGTTGAGATAGCGAAATGGCCTGTTTGCCTGCTTGAGGCTGCATAATTTCCCAAGGCAGGGCGATTAAGTTGGGATCTCGCACTTCTAGGCGCAGTCGCAATTGCCGACTTTGACCAATGGCAATGCCTTGGCTGTGAGACAGGCTGCTTTGAATCGGCCCATGAAACACCCATTGCCAGAGATGAATTCCCAATTGCTGCATCAAGCGGCTGCTATAACTGGCTTGTGCGGCTCCTGGTGGGGAATCAACAGCAAGGGTGAATTCCGCTTGGGGCAAATTCACTGGAGGAACTTGCAGGCCATGAGCAGCGCCACTGCTATGAAACATCTCTTGCCAAGCCTGCCAGGTTTGGCTCAGGTGTTCGGGCCATAAACAGTCGTGGTGAACGTATCCTCCTGGATAATCTGCTCGAATCACCCAGATCGCAAAATGAGCAGAGTGAGTGGAGATCGTCTCTGCTGCCGCCATGAGGCGGGCGATCGCAATGCTGAGGCAAGGACTCTCAAACTGAGACATTTAAAACCATTCGATATTAGGCATTAACTGAACCGATAGAGTTCTGCGATCTGGCACACAAACTCCCTTATTATTTAGCTTAAATGAACTCTTGAGAGTTCTTGTTAGAGATTTTCGGGTTAAGGACAACCTTGTGGGGGGCTAGAAGTAACGCTGGATCTCGGTAGAAGATCGATTTCCCGCACCCATCCAACGTTACCGGGGACAACCGGGGCAGAAAGATTGGGTTCGCTTAAGGGGCCGACTGTACAGACTCTAAGATTTAACCAGACTTCGGCGTTCTCTAGGGTTTGTTTGCCTTGAATGTAGAGCAGGCTGTTGGGGGGAATTTCTCCAAGCGTTTCTCGTTCGGTGGCGGCTTGGAGACTGCTAAATAGAAATAGGGGTGCGGGTTGTTCGATCCCGTTATTGGCGATCGCCTCGACTTGTACAAGCGATCGCGCTTCCAGGCTGGCTTGCGGCGGTGCTGCCACGGGAGGCGGATCGGGTGAGGGGATAACGACAATCGAAGGGTCGGAAGTGGCAACGGGTGTTTGCTGCCAAGCGCGTAAAAGATTGGGCACTCCCAGCAAGTAAGCCAGGGGAACGCCTAGCCCCAATAGCAGCAGAATACACAGAATCAGCGGTAAAATTCCCCAATCCGATTTAGATGGGGGGAGCAATTGCGTTTTCAGGTTCGATTGACTGCGGGGTTCGGGAGAGGATAGGACTGTTCGCTGGCTTGCTGGATGCGCCAACGGCGGAGGGTTTGACCCCCCCAGCAGGCGATAGTGCAAGAGGCTGATGGTGACATTATCGTGACCGTTTTGGGTGTTGGCAATTTCAACGAGGCGCTCAACGGCGGTTTTAGCATCGATTTGACCGTTGAGAACGGGCAAGATTTCGCTTTCCCAATATTCCTCAACGCGATCGCCATCGCTGAGACCGTCGGAACACAATAAAAAGATGCCATCCCCATCTAAAATAAAGCGACCTACCGTAGGGTGCAGCAAATCCGACGCACTCATGCCCAAAGCTTGCACCAGGGAACCCGAACCCGGATGTTGCAGCGCATCGCGATAGAAGGCATAGCCCAAACGGACTTCGCGGGTTGCCACATCATCATCTAAAGTGACTTGATGGCAGCCAAAAGCCGTAATCCAGTACACGCGGGAGTCGCCCACATGGGTAATATACATTTGATGACCTTGGGCTAAGGCCATCACCAGAGTTGTTCCCATACGCTGGCGTTCGTGGCGTCGTTCGCTGTCGTTTTGCTGGCTGATGCGATCGTTGGCGATACAAACGGCTTGTTCGAGTTCGGTTTGCAAGCGATCGGGATGCAAGTCTGGGTGAAATAGCTGTTCGACCCGTTGCTGAACGGTTTCAATCGCCAATTGCGAGGCAACATTGCCCCCTTCATGACCGCCAATTCCATCGCAGACAATTGTTAGGGGGATGGGTACATGGGCAGAGGCGCGATCCCAACTCAGGCGAACGCTACTGCCACTAGGCGGATAGCAAGCATCCTCGTTACGTCGCCGACTGGGGCCGGTATTGGTGAGGGTGGCAATTTGAAAGTCTAACGTTGCAGAGGTGGCAAATTGAGCGAGACTTTCATCAAGGAGAGACACGAGTTGTTCGGAACCTTTGATTTCTCCCCGAATTAATCGGTTGGCGAGGTTTTGTACCCCAGAGGTGGCATCCGGATGGGCGGTTTTGACCCATTGCGACCAAAGTTGTCCGAGTTGTTGCAATTTCGGGGCAGATTTACCTGAAGGGCGCAGTTCCAATAGGCGGATCAGCGGCCCTTCAACGCGGATCAGTTGCGGATCGAGGAGGGTAGCGGCAACGCCCTGCAAGCTGAGAGGCTGCCACAGTTGGGCAATTTGCCAGAGCCAATTGAGCTGGCGTAGGGGGCTGGCGGTTGACCAAAGCTGCGTTAGGGCAGGGGCTAGCAGATCGCTAGAGTTGAGGCGATTGGGGTTGAGGGGAATATTTTCTAAAAACAGAAGATGCCTAGAACCCGTTTCTAGCCAATCGTAGGCTTGGGGAAGGTGGATCTGATAGGGGATAAGTTTGAGGTAAGGAAGGGCGATTGCTGGCAATTCTAGGGGCGTTTCGCTGAAGCTTCCGGGCTTGGTGTCGAGCCAAATTTGCTGCTGTTTGAAGAGATAGCGATCGCCAACAATTTCTCCCGGTTGGTGAGGGGTTGCGGATTGCTCGACTGACCACAGATAGCGCTTGGGCAGCAATGTGCGGCATTTTTCACAGTGTTTGTGATGTTCTGGGTTAGGAGCCTGACAGTTGTAGTTTGGGCAGTAGAGTGTTGCCGCCATGAGTTGATTGATGAGTTCGCAAATGCCGAGGATGGAGATTGTTGAGCGTTGCAGACAGCCACGGGTAGATGCAAGGGAGCCGCCGCCAAACCCTACCAAAAACACAATTTCAGGTTGGTTGCTCTAATTTCCGATTGTAGCGCCATCCCCGTGAGGCGTCAGGTAGGGCCGTGCGATTGTTGGGTTGACCTTTTAAGATTAAAAAAGATTACAAATTGCGATCGCGCTTCCCTCAACTGGTATGACTCTTTCTTCTTCTGTGAGTGCCAATCTCGAAACCCAAACTTGGACTTGGCAAGGCTTTCCCATCCGCTATCAAACCCAAGGCACTCGCGGCCCGGCAGTGATTCTCATTCACGGCTTTGGGGCGTCGCTTGCCCATTGGCGTTACAATCTTCCCGTATTGGCAACAGAGTGCCGCTGTTATGCGATTGATTTAATTGGCTTTGGCGGATCGGCAAAACCTGCGCCCGATACTGAAATTGCCTATACGTTTGAAACCTGGGCGCAACAAATTGCTGATTTTTGTCGAGAAGTTATTGGAGAACCGGCTTTACTGGTGGGTAACTCTATTGGTTGTATTGTGGCGATGCAAGCCGCTGTCAGTTACCCGGAATGGGTGAAAGAAGTTGCCCTGATTAATTGCTCCTTGAGGCTACTGCACGATCGCCGACGGCTGCAACTGCCGTGGTATCGCCGCCACGGTGCGCCCCTATTGCAGCGCTTGCTAGCCGTTTCTTGGATTGGACAGCTTTTCTTTAAACAAATTGCTCAACCCAAAGTGGTGCGGAAAATTCTTCTGCAAGCCTACAAGCGCCCCGAAGCGGTAACAGATGAGTTGGTAGACTTATTGATGGCTCCTGCATTGGATGGAGGGGCAGGCGATGTCTTTCTGGCCTTTACTCGCTATTCTCAGGGGCCCCTGCCAGAGGATCTGTTAGAAGTTTTACCTTGTCAGGCGTTGATCCTCTGGGGGACGGACGATCCTTGGGAACCCATTGCTCTAGGACGAAAGTTTGCAGAATTCCCTCAAGTCAAACAGTTTATTGACTTAGAAGGCGTAGGCCACTGTCCTCAAGATGAAGCGCCAGAGTTAGTGAATCCAATTCTGTTGGAATGGGTTAAACATTGGGCGACTTAAAGCACAAAAAGCGTTTCACAATCAAACGCCCCCGCGCGAAAGACTTAACCCGCGACGCTTCGTCTAGAACGGTTGCGGAGTCTTTGACGCTCTCGGTGTCTGGCAACTTCCTTACGCTTGCGCTTTTGTCCGGGCGTTTCAAAGAAGCGGTTTTTCTTCATATCTGAAAAAATGCCCGCTCTGGATACTTTTTGCTTAAATCGACGTAAAGCTGAATCTAACTGTTCGCTATCATTGACGATGACTTGACTCATTCATGGGCCTCCTAATTTTAAGTACAATTGACTGGGTATCGAGAACAACAGGAATAGGACAGGGTTCAATTCCCTGCCCACTGAGCAGACCTGAGAATTTGTAGACTCCCGATCTCAATTCCTAGTAACGTCGCCCAAAGTTGCTACGATCGCCCCAGCCTCCACTTGAGGGTTTTCTTTCTTCGCGGGGTCGTGCTTTGTTAACCTTTAAGGTTCGTTCCATCCATTCGGCTCCATCCAGATTTTCGATAGCAGCAGCCTCTTCAGTTTCTGTTTGCATTTCAACAAAGCCGAAACCGCGCATTCGACCCGTTGTTCTGTCCGCCGGGAGCTGGACTTGCTTTACAGTACCATATTCAGAAAAGATTTCTTTGATATCTGCCTCGGTGGCTTGGTAGGACAGATTCCCGACATAGATGGTCATTCACTTACCTCGCAATAGATGAGCGTGTAGAGATTGGATTCGGAGGTAAGCTTACTAACTTACATAAACCAATAACTTCGCTAATGCCAGTGAAAACTTGGCCGCCGATACCGCATCTGAGCGCATTATAACACTGTTGTCGAGATCTCCCTTCCTCCAAGCTGATGAGTATGCTTTGTTACTTTTTAAAGGAATTCTTTAGGGATTTTTAGCGCTCTTGTCGGCGTTGGAGTCTGCACCCTGCAACTGGGGGCGCTCAATGAGTTAACCTTCTTTTCAGGTTCTTTTAATCAGGAGTACGCTTTCATAATTTTTGAGGTCTAGAAATTGCTCGCGCTCTACCTTTCCTATCACTTTAAACCCTTGCTGCTGATGAAATTGAATAGAGCGCTGATTACAAATGGGTTGGCGGACAATGAATGTAGAAAATACTGAATTGGGAAAGTGTCGCTCAAGATTTTTATACATCAACCGCGCAATCCCCTGACCAGTATACCCTTTTTGGGTGGCAACAACATGGATATAAATATGGCGATCGCCCATAATTGCCTTTCGTTCGGATTCATCATACCAAAAGATTGCGGTAAGAGAATTTTCATCTAATTTGGGCCAAGAAAAAGCAACAAATCCTCGAATTCGCTCGGTGCAGTCAACAGCCACCCAATATTGCACGCACTTTTTAAATTGGTCAAGCACTTCTTCTGCGGTTGTGGTTGCTAATAAAAAGCCTTGATGACTCAAGAGAGTTGGCGTGCGAACATTACCATTATGAATATCAACAATTGCTGGGATATCCTGGCAGGTTGCCTCTCGGACACTAAACGCTTCTATTGTTTGCATAGATTCGGTAACTTGAATGACTCCCTGATTTCAACCTTTGGAAATTAGTCACCATTCCCCATCAAACCAGACTCAGTTGCCAATTCTAGCGAGACATCGGGGAGATGAGCTAACATCTCATCCCAAGCGCTTTGGCTTTGTAAAGCTTCTACCACAACGGCTAGAGGAGACGAAAGAATAGCTGGAAAATCAACTTCCTCCGGGAACTGAATCCCAAAGGCTAACTGTTCTTGAGGGGGATGAAATTGTGCATTCACTCCCTCACGATTTCCCCTAGCATCGACACGATACCAACCGAATTGAGGAAGATAAACTGCATTGAATCCATGTAAACTGTAGGGTGCCCCTTTGTCATCAATACTCAAGCGTTGATAGCAAAAACCCGCAGGAATTTGATTAGCGCGTAACAACGCTGCGAGTAAGTGACTTTTGGCATAGCAATAGCCCGTCTTGTACCTGAGAACATCAGACGCGCGACAAGTTAAGGGATTCATTTGGGAGTCAACGCTGTGGTAGATTTCATCTCGCACCCACTCAAAACAAGCTTTGGCGATCGCATCTACGCTAGACTGACCAAAGGCTAGCTGGCGAGCCTTTGCTAAAATTTCAGGATGTTGCCAGTCAATGATATCTGTTGCTTGCAGATATTCGTCCATATTCGCCGCCCTGAACGCTCCAGCCTATTATCTCAAAATGGGGTTGTATGACACTTTAGATTGTGGTAGAGTTCCAGACTTTTCAGTGATAGCAAAGTGCGGTTGTGCGATTCTTGGTATGAAACAGTGGGCTTCCCCTCACCCCCAACCCCTCTCCCTAGGGCGACGGGATTTAGAAAAGTTTCACCTTTGATTTAGGATCGCTAGATATCTTCCCTGTTTCCTTGCAACTCAGCAACTGGTTTTGGAGTTTTTCGCGTAAATTTTGGGCGCGACGGTAAGCGTTAGTCCGATTTTTGGGAAGACTTTCGGGAGGTTCCGGGGGTTGAATGCTGTACTGGAGACGAGAACGCATCGCCCAAACCCCCATTGAGGGAAATAGGAGAAACGCCAGCATGAGTAGAGAAACGGGCAGAAAAGGGAGTTGGAACAGGTTAGCGAGGGGTTGAATATTAAGAGTCCAAGGGTGTAAAAATTCGCTGCCCTGGCAAATGACAGGTAAGATCGGGATCTGATAGCGATCGCTCAATTGGACGAAACTGGGGTGAAACGTCTGTAACTGGTAACGCTGCAACCAGCCTTTTTGCGGGCCGCGCAATCCTTCCGGGGCATAGAGTAAAATCGTTTGGTGAGCAACCGCCGCTTCAAAATCTTCAGGTTTAGCTTGGACTCCTCCTAGCACTTGCGACCATCCTACCGGAAGCCACCAAATGACCCAAGGATGTTCAAACAGAGAAACCTCGGCTAAGGGATGAACCTGCCAGTTGCGTTCCTGACCCAGCAAATAGGCTAAATTCAGAAAATCCCACGGGAAACACATCCCCGCGTGGTTCATCGCAATAATTAACGGCCCAGTTTGGGGAAGATGTTCGCTCTGGTGCAATTGTGCGCGAAAATAGCGTTGAGCGATCGCACTCAGCACTTCATCGCGAAACGCCTGCTGATAATTCGGGTCAAATTCTGTCAGATGTTGGCGCGGTAAACGACACCCCAAACGCAACCAGCGGATGAGTACCGCCAGATAAAAGCCACCGGGTAGCAAAAATAGAAAATATTCCAACCCATTCCAGCCATCCGGGTCTGCATGATAATGTTGCCAGTGGCGATTTAACAAAATCAGCCATCCCGGAGGATACCACAGGCAAAACTCATCCAACCAAGTCCAACGATAAGCACTCATGGCGCAGAGTTGATAGTTGACGGCGAACAGTAGCAAAGTGCTGAATGCTGAGTGCTGAGTGCTGAGTGCTGAGTGCTGAGTTAAAACCAAGTGAGTCTCATCCTTTGAGCAGTTCACCTCTGTCCTAGCCTTACTGAGTACAGCTATAGCAGCAAGTTAATCTACTATTCTGCTTAAAGCACTCTCTCGAAACACTATTTCGTAGAATCAAGCAACGGTACTTTGCACGCTGTTCCAACTCAACACTAACGAATTTACTGGAACTCGGAACTTACTCAGCACTCAGCACTCAGCACTCAGCACTCCTTTAAAGTAAAGACAGTCACCTCTGGCGGACAGCAAAGGCGACCGGGATAATAGGTACCTAAACCGGGGTTAGTGTAGAGGAGATTTTGACCAATGCGATGCAACCCCCTCGACCATTCCCAGTGGCGAACCACATGGTTGCACCTATCTTCCATATAAGGTATCCAAGGCCGCAGGGGTTTGGGGATGAGGCGACGAACCGTATTTTGCCACGCCGGAAGCGGTCCTAAAAGGGGGAGAATAATTTGACCCCCATGCGTATGACCAGAGAGTTGCAAGTCTACGCGCCATTGTTGCAGAATTTGGGCGCTATCGGGCTGATGAGATAGGACAATGCGGGGAAGTTGGGGTTCAAGTTCGTCTAAAACTGAGGCAGGATTAAATTGTTTTGACCAAAAATCGGGAAGTCCGACTAAAGCCAGTTCCGAACCCAAGGGATAAGCAACTTCATTCCAGAGAACGCGAACGCCTATTCCCGTTAAGGCTTGCGTCACAAGATTTCTAGCGTTGGGGTAGTAAAGGTCATGATTCCCTAAAACGGCGTAGGTTCCATAGCGGCTTTGCAGGTGTTTGAGGCGTTGAACCAAGGGATAAATCGGTTCGGGTTCGTAGGTGATATAGTCCCCTGTAAGCACCACTAAATCGGGTTGAACCCGGTTGCTAGCTGCGATCGCATCTGCTAGCATCTGCTCAGATAAGCGCACCCCATCGTAGTGCAAGTCCGATAATTGCACAATCTTTGTCCCCTGAAGGTGAACCGGAAGATTCGCGATAGGAATGGTCAGATGTTCGACGCTGAGGGGGCCGGTGAGTAGCCTATGCATAACAATGGTGAGTGAAATTGGGTTGAGTGTAACGACCTCTAGGTTGCACGTTCTGCCAGTTCTAACCACCGTTCCGTGGCGCTATCAATCGATTCAGTCAATTGCGCCAGTTGTTCGGTAAGTTGCTGCAATTCAGTAAAATCGCTAGGTGGGTTGTTATAGAGAATCTTTTCTACCGCTTCTTTTTGCGCTTCCAGTTCGGGAATTTGCGTTTCTAGCCGTTCGTATTCCCGCTTTTCGTTAAACGAGAGTTTGCGCGGTTTATCAGAATTCGTCGATTTTGCCTTAACGGGAGTCGCCTCCACAGACTTCGCGGTTTTCTTCTCTTCGGCTTTGGCTTGCTGGTTGGCTTCCTCCTCCTCGGCTTTCCTGTAATCTAAATACACCGTATAGTTACCGGGATACTGACGCAGCACTCCCCCAGACTCAAACGCAAAGATATTATCCACCGTACGGTCAAGAAAATAGCGATCGTGGGATACGACGATCGCGCAACCGTTAAAATCTTCTAAGTAATCTTCTAATACTGCAAGGGTTTGCACGTCCAAATCGTTCGTGGGTTCGTCTAAAATCAAGACATTGGGCGCGCTCATCAGGACCCGCAACAGAAAGAGACGCCGCTTTTCACCCCCCGATAGTTTATGAATGGGTGCATATTGTTGATTGGGGGGAAACAAGAACCGTTCTAACATCTGGGAAGCCGTGATGGTACTGCCATCTGAGGTTTTCACCAATTCCGCTACGTCTTTCAGGTAGTCGATAACGCGCTGATTGTCATTGAGTAAGACATCATCGGAATGTTGGTCAAAATAACCAATATGGATGGTAGAACCGATTTCCACGCTTCCAGAATCCGGTTCAATCCGTCCGGCGATAATATCCATGAGGGTTGATTTACCAGCGCCATTAGGTCCAATAATCCCAACGCGGTCTTCTGGGTTAAAGATATAGGTAAACCCGTTAATCAGCGTGCGATCGTCATATCCTTTGGTGATATTCTCTAACTCAATCACCTTTTTGCCAATCCGCCGTCCGGCTGTGGTGATATCTACCTTACCCTGGACTTGCTTAAACTCTTGACCTTGCATGTCCCGGATGCGGTCAATTCTGGCTTTTTGCTTGGTACTGCGTGCTTTGGGGCCGCGTTTTAGCCATTCCAACTCGCGGCGCAAGACTCCTGCATGTTTGCGTTGGGAACTCACCGCCGACTCTTCGGCTTCGGCTTTCTTTTCTAGGTAATAAGCGTAATTGCCAGCATAGGCGTACAGGTCGCCCCTATCTATCTCTAGAATACGATTGGTGACGCGATCGAGAAAGTAGCGATCGTGGGTAATTAACAGTAAAGCACCCCGATAGCGATTCAGATAACTCTGCAACCACTCCACCGATAGCGCATCGAGGTGGTTAGTCGGTTCGTCCATTAACAGAACGTCAGGTTCCGAGAGCAAAGCAGTGGCGATCGCAATTCGTTTGCGGTATCCTCCAGATAAATCGCCGATTTTCGCCTCAAAATCCTCAATTCCTAACTTTGTCAAAATAATTTTGGCGTTGGTTTCCACCTCCCACGCGCCTTCGGCTTCCATCCGCTGAGAAACCGCCGACAACTGCGACATCAACCGTTCTGTGTCGCCGTGTCCATGCGCGAGTTTATCAGAGAGTTCCTCATATTCGCGCACTAACGCCATCTGTTCGCCAGTATCTGCAAACACTTGTTCCAAAACGGTGTTGCTTTCGTCTAACTCAGGTTGTTGAGGAAGATAGACAATTTTGGCGCTAGAGTTCGCCCAAATTTCCCCAGCATCAATCGGTTCTAAGCCTGCAATCATTTTCAGGAGGGTAGACTTACCAGAACCATTGGTGCCAATCAGCCCCACCTTATCGCCTTCTTCTAGGCTAAAGCTAGCCTCTTTTAAGATTTCTTTAATCCCAAAGTCTTTTTTTACGGAACGCAGGGTAAACAGAGTCATAAGTCAGTGCTGAGGGGTGAAGAGGGTGGGGGGATGGGGAAGGTGGGGGGAAGGAGGTGCGGTTGTGTCGCGTTTTGGGGTAAGGGGGCTGGGGAATTGATTCGGGATTAACGCTCAACTGATAAAATCAAGCCATTGCCATGTTAGCGTCAATCATGCCACCATTTCCTTCCCTGGAAAAAGCCCTTAAACACTATTATGGTTACGATAGCTTCCGACCGGGACAGCGACAAATTGTGGAAGAGGCGCTGCAAAATCGGGATTTATTAATCGTAATGCCAACAGGGGGTGGGAAGTCGCTGTGCTTTCAGTTACCTGCACTTCTCAAACCCGGTTTAACGGTTGTGGTTTCGCCGTTAATCTCGTTAATGCAAGACCAGGTGGAAGCCTTGCGCGATAATGGCATTGGGGCAACTTTCTTAAATAGCAGCTTAAACCAATGGCAGGTTCGCCACCGGGAAGAGGCGATTCTCAATAATAAGGTTAAACTGCTTTATGTCGCGCCAGAACGGTTAGTCAGCGAGCGATTTTTACCGTTTATTGATTTAGTTAAACACCAAATTGGACTGAATGGATTTGCAATTGATGAGGCGCATTGCGTCTCGGAATGGGGCCATGATTTTCGACCGGAATATCGTCAGCTAGCGAGGCTGCGACAGCGCTATCCCGATATTCCCATTATGGCACTCACGGCGACGGCAACCGAACGGGTTCGTCAAGATATTATGACTCAGCTAAGGCTAGCGAATCCACAGGTGCATGTGGCGAGTTTTAATCGGCATAATCTTTACTATGAGGTGTTGCCAAAGTCAAAAAATACTTATACGGAAATTTTACTGCGAATTCGTCAAGAAAAGGGTTCGGGAATTATCTATTGTCTGAGTCGCAAGACGGTGGATGAGTTGACGTTTAAGTTACAGAAAAATGAGATTAATGCTTTACCCTATCATGCGGGTTTGAGCGATGAGGAGCGGGCGAATAATCAAACTCGCTTTATTCGCGATGACGTGCAAATTATGGTGGCGACGGTTGCTTTTGGGATGGGAATTAATAAGCCGGATGTCCGGTTTGTCATGCATTACGATTTACCGCGCAATCTGGAGGGATATTATCAAGAAGCAGGGCGAGCAGGACGCGATGGAGAATCGGCGAAATGTACGCTATTTTATAGTTATGGCGATGTTAAAAAGGTTGAGTGGAGTATTGAGCAACGCACGGATGCCAAAGAACAGCAAATTGCTCGCCATCAACTGCGGAAGGTTTTAGATTATGCTGAAGGGACGGAATGTCGCCGAACCATTCAGTTAAGTTATTTTGGAGAATTCTTTGCAGGAAGTTGCGGAAACTGCGATAACTGTTGTTCGCCTAAAAATACGGAAGATTGGTCAACAGAGGCGATGAAATTCTTGTCTTGCGTGGCTCGTTGCAAAGAACGCTATGGCATGAATTATATCATAGAAGTGTTGCGCGGTTCTAAAAATCAAAAGGTTTTACAAAATAAACATGACGAACTTTCAACCTATGGAATTGGCAAAGATCGAACCGCCGAACAGTGGAAGATGTTAGGGCGATCGCTCTTACATCAAGGCTTACTCGATCAAACCACAGATGGCTATGCGGTACTGAAATTAAATCCCCTGAGTTGGGAAGTGATGCGCCGCCAGCGTTCCGTCCATTTAGTAGTAACGGCATTTAAGAAAAAGGCATCAGAAGAGACAAATCTCAAAAAAGCCGGAGTCGAAATTTTATTTGACAAATTACGCAAGCTGCGGAAAAAGATTGCTGACGAACAATCCGTTCCGCCTTATGTTGTTTTTGCCGATTCAACTTTAAAGTTAATGGCACAAATGCAACCGCAAACCTTATCAGAATTTAGCCAACTATCGGGGGTAGGTACTTATAAACTCAATCAATATGGAGAACGCTTTATTACTGAAATTAAAGCTTACCGCCAAGAACAGGATTTAGGAACTTCTCCATCAAAAACCAAAAAATCGAACCCAGATACCCGCTTAACCACTTGGGAACTATTTGAACAGGGGTTAAGCGTAGAAGAGATTGCCAGCCAGCGCCAACTGAAGCTAACAACCATTCAGGGACATTTAGCCGATCTAATTGAACAGGGAAAACCCATCGATTTAAACCCACTGGTTTCTCCAGAACATCAAGCTTTGATTCTAAAAGCGGTTCGGGAAACCGGGGTTTCTGAAGGAATTAAACCGATTTATGAATATCTAAACGAGAAAATTGACTATGGCGAGATTCGCTTATTTCTGGCTTGGTGGCGGCAGCAGCAGCAAGAACGTTCTGAACAAATGCTAAATTCTAACAAAGGGTGAGTGCAATTACGGCTAGGTATCCCTAAGCTGTGTAAAGATTTTGCTGTCTTACTGAATCTAGTTATCATGAAATTTCCCTTCCGCCGACTTTCTGAGCCAACTCAAACCGTAACGGCTAACCCAGAAGGTTTAGGAACCTTTGGCGGAGTGTATACCCCTTCAATTCTCACCATCCTCGGCGTCATTATGTATCTGCGCTTTGGCTGGGTTGTGGGAAATGTGGGCTTAATTGGCACCTTAATTATTGTCACGCTCTCAACAGCCATTACCTTTTTAACCGCGCTTTCCGTTTGCGCGATCGCCACCGACCGCGTGGTTCGCGTGGGGGGCGCGTATTATATGGATCAGTCGCTCCTTGGGGATTGAAACCGGAGGGGCTGTCGGGATCTCCCTGTACTTCGCCCAAGCCCTATCCGTGGCACTATACACCATTGGGTTTGCAGAGAGTGTCATTCAAACCTTCGGACACCTCAACCAGCTTTACGTCGCTTTAATCACCACCATCATTGTCGCCGCGATCGCCATTACCTCCGCCCAACTCGCAATCCGGGCGCAGTACATTATTATGGCCGCGATCGCCCTTTCCCTAGTCTCTTTCATCTTCGGTTCGCCCCTAGAAGCCACGCAAATTGAAATGTGGGGCGCGCCGGATCGACTTTCCGAACCCTTCTGGAACGTCTTCGCCGTCTTCTTCCCGGCGGTAACGGGAATTATGGCAGGGGTGAATATGTCGGGGGACTTGCGCGATCCCACCCGTTCCCTCCCCACAGGCACCCTCGCCGCCGTGGGGACTGGCTATGTGATTTACATGGGGTTGCCCATTCTACTGGCAATGCGGGCCGATGCAGTCACCTTGATTAACGAACCCCTGATCATGCAACAAATGGCATTGTGGGGCCCCGCTATTTTGCTGGGGGTTTGGGGGGGCAACGCTTTCGAGTGCCTTGGGGAGTATTTTGGGCGCGCCTCGCGTGTTACAGGCGCTGGCACGGGATGGGGTATTACCGCGATGGATGAGCGTTCTAGGGTCTGGCAGCGGCCGCAATGACGAACCGCGCATGGGAACGATTGTCACCCTAGGAATTGCGATCGCAGCCGTTTATATTGGCGATCTCAACTTAATTGCCCCCATCCTCACCATGTTCTTCCTCACAACCTACATGGTATTGAATATTGCCGCCGGAATTGAAGGGTTTTTGCAAAGTCCCTCCTTTCGGCCCACCTTCCGCGTCCATTGGTCGCTTTCGATGTTGGGGGCGGTAGGCTGCTTAATTGTAATGTTCTTAATTAACGCTGTGGCAACGGTTGCGGCGGCTTTAATTGTCTTGGGTATCTATATCTGGTTGGAACGGCGCGAACTGCAAACCAACTGGGGAGACGTGCGGCGCGGGATGTGGATGGAGTTATTGCGAACGGGGATTTTTCAGGTCGGACGACTTGACGATACCAAAAATTGGCGACCTCACATTCTGGTGCTTTCCGGCGCGCCGACGAAACGCTGGTCTTTGATTGAGTTGGCGAATAGTTTAACCCACAACCGGGGATTAATTACCGTGGCGACGGTATTACCGGGGGGATCGCGCAGTATTACCCAACAGGAAGAGTTAGAAGCCACGATCCACGAGTATTTGGAACGGCGCGGGGTGCAGGCCTTAGTGCGATCGCTAACTGCCCCCGATCCCTTTGAAGGGGCGCAGCGGCTAGTCGAAATTTACGGAATAGGCCCTTTAGTCCCAAATACGATTTTACTGGGGGATAGCGAAGAATCCTCTCGGCGCGATCGCTATTGCCAACTGATCGCCCATCTCTACCAAGCCAGACGCAACGTAATTATCCTGCGCGAAAATGCCCAGCAGGGTTTTGGTCAACGCCGACACATCGATATTTGGTGGGGCGGGTTGCACGCCAATGGCGGCTTGATGGTACTTTTGGCCGAACTTTTGCAAACCGATCTCAACTGGCGCAACGCTCAAGTTTACCTCAAATTAATGGTTCCTGACGAAACGGCAGCCCAAGCCGCCCAGACCAATATTCATCAGGTCTTGCAACAGTTACGCTTTCGCGCCATTCCCCAAATCTTAATTGCCAACGGGCGGTCGTTTGATGAGGTTTTACGCGAGTCTTCCCAAAAAGCAGATTTGATTTTTATGGGAATTGCCACCCCCAAAGACAATTTCACCCAGTATTACGAGAATTTGCAATTGCGAACGGTAAATTTACCCACGATCGTGTTTGTCTTGGCAACTTCTAATTTTAAGTTTGCTAAAGTCCTCGCAGAAGATGCGCTTCCCGCCAGCGATTAAACAGAAATTTCAGACAACCTGCGGCAAAATAAGGAAAAATACCCCCACCCGCAGCTATGTCTAAGCAAAAAAAGCACACTCTTAAGTGGGTAAAACAAACCCTAGAGCTAAAAGAGGATCATAATTGGAAATCTGAACCCGGAACGCGGATCTTTGTCGCTGGACGCGGTGCGGTGCGGTTCGATGTCCCTGAAAACTGGCATTTTCAACCCCAGGAAAAGTCTTTTCAGTTTACCGACCGCAAGCCCCCCCACGATGATTGTCGCCTAGAGGCCTCCTATAATTTGTTGCCGCCGGGAGAGTGGGCGGAATTTCCTTTAGTTCCTTTGTTAAAAAAGCTAGTCAAAGAGGACGAACGCAACCCCATTGAAATTGGGGAAGTGGTGAAACTGAACCGACAAACCGCCCGAATTGTTTGGTCGCAAATGAAGTTTATTGACCCCATTGAGAACCGCGACGCCTATTCTCGAATTTGTATTGGTTTAGGGTCTAACGTGCAATGTTTAATCACGTTTGACTATTGGGTAGACGATGCTGAAAAGTTTACCCCGGTTTGGGATGGAGTGATGAATTCATTGGTTTTGGGGTTATTTATTCGCGATCCGCGCGCGGGTTTTGCGCTGCCCGACTAAGGGCGATCGCGCTAAGTTAAGAGGGTTACAAATAGAGGGCGATACAAAATCGCCTTTTCTAGCAAGGTGCTGCAGTCGGTGTCTCGCGTGTAGCTGCTTGGTAGAAGCTAACGCCATAACACTTTGCCATAAAGCTGTTTAACCCGATCTCAATTGGCAATGAATTCGGCTTTTATTAAGCTAAATCGCTCTAAATCGTGAGATTTCCCTTTCCAAAACCCCTGCTGCTTTAAAATAACTTGGCTTTGAAAACCTAATTTTTCCAATAAGGTTCTAGAGGCAAGATTTTCTAACATAATCTCGGCAATGACAAACTCTAACCCAATTTTTTCAAAAGCATATTGTAGAATAGCCTGCAAAGCTTCACTCATGATGCCTTGTTTCCAGAATTGACTTGCTAACTCATAGCCCACTTCAGCAGAATTGGTTTGGCGATCCCATGTGAAGCCACAGGAACCCATTAAATAGTTATCGGATTTACGAGCAATTGCCCAACGGATACCGCGCCCAGTTTCAAACCCTTTTGCCCGTCGTTCAATCACTGCGATCGCTTCCTCTATCTGAGTCAATGTATCCAGGTCATGAAATTGAGTCACTTGAGGATCGCTAAATACTGTAAAAATAGCTTGAGCATCGGCTGGGGTGGCTTGTCGAAGCAATAACCGTTCTGTTTCTAGTTCTGGGAAAGAGATTAATGAAAAATCTTGGCTCATCAGAATTATACTTTCTACATTAGACAAGATAAAAAGTTATTAAACAATGACAAATATAACACCTCCAGATCCTCAAACTGAGGACAAGCCAGCCAATCTTTTAGATAAAATCCTAACGGCGATCGAACGGATTGGCGATAAGCTGCCCGATCCCATTACGCTGTTTTTCTTTTTGAGTTTAGCAATTTTGGCGATTAGTGCGATCGCAGCTTGGGCGAATGTCTCGGTTGTCCATCCCGGTACTCAAGAAACAATTCAGGCTGTATCGTTATTAACCCCTGATGGAGTGCGCCGCATTGTTACTGAAGCCACACAGAATTTTATTACTTTCCCGCCTTTAGGGGTAGTTTTAGTTGCCATGTTAGGGGTTGGTGTTGCTGAATATACAGGCTTGCTGGCTGCCGTTTTGCGAAGATTAGTCTTATTTGCCCCTGCTCGATTGATCTCTCCAGTCGTCGTATTTGCAGGGGTGATGTCTAACCTCGCATCCGATGCGGGTTATGTAGTTTTAGTTCCGTTAGGTGCGGTTATCTTCCGAGCATTCAAGCGTCACCCCATTGCTGGATTAGCAGCCGCTTTTGCGGGCGTTTCTGGGGGATTTAGCGCCAATTTGTTGATTGGACCAACGGATTCGTTACTCGCTGGTTTAAGCCAAAGTGCGGCCCAAATCATTGACCCTAACTATGGGGTGAATGCAACGGCGAATTTCTATTTTATGTTTATTTCTACTTTCCTGATTATGCTGGTAGGATGGTACGTTACGGATAAAATCGTTGAGCCGCGTTTAGGGGTTTATCAACCCGAAAATCAGGAAGAAGATATTACTGAACTCACCGCAGCAGAGCGGAAAGGGTTGCGTTGGGCGGGTCTTGCTATACTCGCTTATTTGGCGTTTATTGCAATTTTAACGCTTCCTCCCCAAGGGATTTTACGCGACCCAGAAACCCAAGCGCTGATTCCTTCCCCGTTTATTAACGGGATTGTCTTCCTGATTGCGATCGCCTTTTTTATTCCCGGCGTTGTCTACGGGAAAGTAGCCGGAACTATTCAAAACGATCGGGATGTGGCGAAAGGCTTATCTCATTCGATGAGTTCCCTCGGTTATTATATCGCTCTTGCCTTTATTGCCGCCCAATTTATTGCTTACTTCAGTTGGAGTAACTTAGGGGTAATTCTAGCGATTAATGGTGCAGAATTAATTCAAGCTAGCGGTTTCACCGGGCCACCACTGCTAATTTTATTTATCCTACTCAGCGGCTTCATCAATCTCTTTGTCGGCTCTGCTTCTGCAAAGTGGGCAATTATGGCTCCCGTATTTATCCCCATGTTAATGTTAGTGGGATTGTCGCCAGAACTCACCCAAGCCGCCTATCGCATTGGCGACTCAACGATGAATATTGTCACGCCGTTAATGCCCTATTTTCCAGTGGTGGTTGCCTTCGGTCAAAGATACGATCGCGATTTAGGCATTGGCAAACTCATCTCTTTGATGCTACCCTATTCCCTGGCTTTTTTACTCGCTTGGTCAATCTTATTTGTCGCTTGGTTTATCTTAAATATTCCCCTAGGTCCTGGCGCACCCATTAGAATTTAATCTCAATAGAACTCAATTTTTAATAAAAAAGGTGAACCTTCCTTTACTCCCCTCACCCTAGGGAGAGGGGTTGGGGGTGAGAAGTTTTCAACTGATTGAAGCACAATTAAAGGGTGTCAAAACTTCGGTAGCTGCTGTCAGCAATAGAGCTACTGTAGGAGCCATTCTTGTGTTTGGCTAGATCCTACCCCTCGCAGTCCTAGTTAAAGCGTAGCCTAGACAGAACCATCAACGGACTGAGGAATGTTGCTATCCTCCCTCAGAACCTGAACCAATAACTGATATATTAAGAAATCGTTCTGTATCCCAACCCTTCGCAATTTTTTATGACTACTGTTGATGATAAATCTGTTGTAAAAGAGTATTTCAACGCTACGGGATTCGATCGTTGGCGGCGGATCTATGGCGATGGTGAAGTCAATAAAGTTCAGCTTGATATTCGCATCGGACACCAGCAAACGATTGATACGGTCCTAGATTGGTTAAAAGCCGATGATAATTTAACCCATTTAACCATTTGCGATGCGGGATGCGGAGTCGGGAGTTTAAGCATTCCCCTCGCCGAAGCGGGTGCTAAGGTTGAGGCAAGCGACATCTCAGAAAAGATGGTGGGTGAAGCCAAAGAAAGAGCCGCGTCTGAGACGCTAAAAGGTTCTCTGAATTTGAGCGTTCAAGATTTAGAATCTCTTCGAGGTCAGTATCATACGGTGATTTGCCTGGATGTGTTAATTCACTATCCGCAAAACCAAGCGGATGCTATGATTTCGCATCTGTGTTCTTTAAGCGAGTCGCGGGTGATTCTGAGCTTTGCGCCTAAAACTTGCTTCTATAGTTTATTAAAGAAGATTGGCAGTCTGTTTCCCGGCCCTAGTAAAACGACTCGCGCTTATCTGCACAAAGAAGCGGATGTGATTGCGATTTTAGAGAAAAACGGGTTTCAAATTCAACGTCAAGCCATGACCAAAACCCGCTTCTATTTCTCTCGGATCTTGGAAGCAACCCGGAGTGCAAGTTAAAATAAGCAGCGATGAGTAGGGTGGGGCGATCGCAATGAGGCTATTCAAAAAGCTAGCGGCGGGAGTTCTGTTAAGCGCGGGTTGCGTGCTGCTATTAGCCGTAGCCGTCGATCGTCTTGATGAGATGGATGAAGAAGAAACCCCCATCGCCGCAATTGTCACCGCTTTAGCCCTCGCTGTCCCCGCGATCGCCTCCGGAGGGGCGATCCTCAAGCAACTGCATCGCGATCGCCAACAAGCCGAACGCGATCGCCTGCAATCGACCTTTTACCACCTCCTCGAAGCTAACAATGGCCGACTGACGGTTTTGCGGTTAGCAATGGCAGCGAACCTCCCCGCCGCCACGGCTAGACAATACCTTGATGAAAACGCTAAATGCTTCAACGCTGAGTTTGAACCCCTAGATAATGGCGATATTGCCTACCAGTTCTACCTCTAGAAGGGAATTCCAACTGCGATCGCGCGAGTGCTGATTCTCTCCAAAATGCCTGATTTGGATTGGGTAAGTCTGAATTAAACTAAAGTACATTAGAGGCTGACTATCTGTGAGCAAAATATTTTTGTTCGCTGCGGCTATTTTTGCCGGACTTTCAGTAGCAATGGGGGCATTTGGTTCCCATGCGTTGAAAACCGCCCTAAGCGATCGCGCTTTAGAGATTTTTGAAACGGGAACCCGCTACGAGATGTATCATGCCTTGGGGTTGCTCGCGATCGCTTTACTCCTGAGTCAAACACCCAATGGGCATTTTTGGTTAATTGCTGCCGGTTATGCGTTTATTGTGGGGATTTTCTTATTTTCGGGCAGTCTTTACGCCCTTAGCATGACGGGTATCAAGGGAATGGGAGCCATTACCCCCCTCGGTGGCATTGCCTTTTTATTAGGCTGGGGATGTTTGGCGATCGCCGCTTGGAGTTTTAAGTAGGGGTTCGGCTTTGCAATAAATTTTGATTGGCGTATCGTTGAAATAGTGAAACAAGGCGGGACACAACCAGCCTTCTAGGTCGCGTTCCGACCAGCGATACCAATTCCCATCATACTCCGGTCGCAGCCAAGTCAATTCTGCCTGGTAATCGGGGAAGGGTCGCGCGGAAAATAGCAATCTAAAGCCGCGTTCCGCCGATGGAACATCTCGAACCAACTGTTCGATCATTTGAGGCATCCCGCTGACAAACGGTTCTCTGATTAACCCAAAGCGATCGTCATCAAAAACCCAAGTCCCTTCAAAACGATAGGGATAAATGACCATCATGGCATTGCCCACCGTTCACCCCTCTCAAGCTCGCTTTTAAGTTTGAGACTGTTCGTAGCTATTGACCAATTGCCACCACCGACTGAGCGGGAAATAAATGACTGGGGCCCACAAGCTGCTGAGAATCGCTGAAGAGAGGGCAATTCGCTGATTATCCATCCAGATATCGGTTAAAGTGCGATCGCCTGTCAGATGAAACTGTACGGCTAACACCGTCTCAGCCACAATTGCCATACCAAACGCGATCAGGGCAATGGAAATAAAATCTTCCTGAATATAGCGCTGCTTCTGAAAATGTCCTGTCAGCGCCCCAACCACAATCAAACTCAAAGCATGAGTGGGATGAGGGCTAGTCATCCCATCTTGCAATAAACCCAAAACCAGACCTGCAAAAGCACCCTGTAGGGTTGTTCGTTTAATGCTCCAAGCCACGACCCAAATCAACGGCCAATTTGGACCAATTCCCAATAACTCCATTCCGGGCAAGCGGGCGGGCAATAAAATGACGCACGCGATCGCCGAAACAATCGTAATCGTCCAATTTAACCATTGACGAGCCGTGGGATTCCATCGCAGTAGACTCTTGAGATTACTCAAGGGGTTGTTCTCCTGAGCTATCCTCTGCTAAACGGGGATTATTTTCCAGCACAATCACCCATTCTAGATAGCCGATGGGAGCCGAAAACTTAACGACCGCCTCCGGAGCCGGACTCTTCGTTAAATCGATCGACTCAACAACACCCACCGGATACCCAGCCGGGAACAGGTGAGAAAACGGAGAAGTCGAAACGATATCTCCCGGACGCACATCAGGAACCTTATCAAAAAATTCCATCACCGCGTTGCTTTCCCCTTGACCCCGCATATAGCCCATAAAGCGGCTGCGGCTAATCGTTACTCCCACTCGACTGCTGGGATCGCTCAGAAGTAAAACTCGGCTCGTGTTAGGGGTAACACCGATCACGCGTCCAACCACGCCTCCGGTACCCGTAACAATATATCCTTCCTGAATGCCATCGTTACTCCCCCGACCCAAGGTAATTTGTTTCCACCAATGGTCAGCACTGCGTCCCACAATTGGAGCCACAATTCCTTGTTTTTTCGTCGTCGATTTATAATCGAGGAGTTCTTTTAACTGCTGGTTTTGGCTTTCCAGCTCCACTAGGCGAGCTTGGAGTTCTACCATCCGAGCATCCATGAGTTGCTCTTGTTTAGATGGCTCTGACTGGAAAGGACGAGTTACCAACTGATATGCTTCAAACAGAAGTGCAGCTTGAGTTTGCCGCACATACAACGCACTACCTAGCACCAGACTGGCCAGCACTATCAGTAATCCATTTCGATCCCACCAGCGACGTAGAGTAAACATTGAACCTACAGATTGCGTGAGCGACCGCTAAATACCCGTTCCAGTTGCTTGAAGTTCTCTAAAACGCGACCCGTACCTAAGACAACGCAGCTTAGAGGATCGGCAGCAACGTGAGTCACAATTCCGGTTTCGTGACTGATTAAGGTATCTAACCCTTTGAGCAAGGCACCACCACCGGCCAGCATAATCCCGCGATCGATAATATCCGCAGCGAGTTCTGGCGGCGTCCGTTCGAGCGTCCGTTTGACCGCTTCAATAATGACTGAAAGGGGTTCAGACATGCTCTCGCGGATTTCTGGCCCTTTAATACTAACCGTACGCGGCAAACCCGAAAGTAAGTGCAAACCGCGCACTTCCATTGTGGCCTCGTCCGTATCCATTGTGGGATAAGCCGAGCCAATCTGAATTTTGATTTCTTCGGCGGTTCTTTCCCCAACGACAAGGTTATGGACTTTCTTCATGTACTGCGTAATCGAATCGCTGAGTTCGTCACCCGCAACCCGCACAGACTCGCTAATAACCGTACCTTGTAAGCTGAGAACGGCGACTTCAGTAGTTCCGCCACCAATGTCAATAATCATGTTGCCTGTTGGTTCGGCAACGGGCAATCCTGCCCCAATCGCAGCGGCGACAGGTTCGTCAATCAGATAAACATCCCGCGCGCCAGCTTGAGCAGCAGCTTCCATTACAGCACGTCTTTCAACGCCCGTCACGCCGGAAGGAATTCCGATGACGATGCGAGGAGAAATCAGTCCTCCTTTGCCTTCATGAACGCGCTCGATAAAATGTTTGAGCATCAATTCTGCGGTATCGAAGTCAGCAATGACTCCATCTCGCAGCGGACGAAAGGTATCGACGTTTCCAGGGGTACGGCCTAGCATTTTTTTGGCGTCTTCGCCAACCGCTAGGGGTTGCTTCGTCTCGTGGTCAATGGCAACCACTGAGGGTTCTTGAAGCACGATCCCTTTACCCGATACATAAACTAAAGTGTTGGCGGTACCGAGGTCGATACCCATGTCCCGTGAAAATCGACTGAAAAGACCCACCGATTTCTACGCCCCCAATTGCGATGCAAAGCCGTGCAACTACAGAAAATGTAACTGTTATGTAACCGAGGTGGATTCTATTACGTTTTCTATCCTGAGTCTAGTCAGGTTAATCAATTTAGTGTCCGAATCCACTGACCTCTTTTCGGAATCTGCCATTATATCCTGAGCTAGGCACCTTATTTCAGGACAATGTTGAAATAGATGTGGAACTCAGGTAGAGTCTGGCATCTTTCTCGTAGGATAGGGGATTTGACAACCCACCTGCGGAAACTGCACCCCCGAATCGAAAGTTTTGCGTTTTGACCCCACTCAATGAGTTCAGGTTCGGCTACAGTATAAACGTTGGCGAAAAAAACAAGGGTAAATTAGATCTCATGACTCTCAATGTTGTAACCTTAGTCGGTCGCGTGGGTGGCGATCCGGATGTCAAATATTTTGAATCAGGAAGCGTTGTTTGTAACTTAACCCTAGCGGTCAATCGTCGCACCAGCAAATCAGATGAGCCAGACTGGTTTAATCTGGAAATCTGGGGGAAAACAGCAGAGGTTGCGGCGAATTATGTTCGTAAAGGCAGTCTCATTGGTATCACAGGTGCCTTAAAGTTTGACCATTGGCAAGATCGCTCAACAGGTGCAAACCGCTCTAAACCTGTGATTCGAGTAGAACGGCTCGATTTGTTAGGTTCAAAACGAGATAATGAAGCCAATGCTTATAATCAGGGCGAGTTTTAAGCGCAACCGGGAGTTCTGAGTCTGCTCAAAACTCCCATGCTGCTGGGCTTAATACTGAATTTCTAAGGTGACGATCGCATTCACTTGCTGTTCGCCGCCGACAATGGGAGTTTTGGCGTCTGCGGCTTGTTCGGCCATGTTCATCATCCCTCTGAACATCGGCGGGGGTGGGGCGCTAGCATTATTAATTTGGATGCTGACAATATCTCGGCGTCGGAGATTTAAAGATTCTAGAACGGCGTCTGCTTGTTGTTGAGCATCTTGCGTGGCGCGGCGTAGGGCTTGTTTTTGGGCATCTGCGATCGCGCTATCGGTTGCCGTAAAGTTTACCCCATCCACGCGGGTTGCACCAGCTTTCACCGCATCGTCAATCAGGGTTCCGGCGCGTTCGGTATTCACCCGAAAACTCACGGTATTCACGCCCGTATATCCCGTTAAGCGTTGGGTATTGCCAGAATAATCATAAACTGGATTGAGGCGAACGCCTGTCGTTTCCAGCTTTTCCACATTTCGGGCTTTCAGGAGTTCAACCACGGCGGAAGAACGCCGCGCCACTTCTCGCTGTACCTCTTCAGAGGTTCTGCCTTGCACCTCGACACCCAGTTGAACTTGAGTTATCGTGGTGGGGATTCGTTCAATACCTTGACCGCTGACTGTTAAGGTTCGCATGGTTCGTTCTTGGGCAACAACAGGACGAGAAGTGGAAAATACACCCGTAGCCGTTAGGGTAACGCCAAGTACACCCGCCGCTGCTAAGGGCAAAACCGATAGCCGAACCCAAGAAGACGATAAAAATTTGGAAGGAACAGAAGAATGCATAAGATTGGACTTCTCCTCACCTAGGAGTTAGTGATAGAGCAGTAGACGCAAAGCTTCAAATTGTCTACTCGCTTTTTGTGATAGTCCTAATCTGACATTTGCCTCGGTGAAAGTGGTGTTGGTTACAGTTTTAGTTACTGAAATTCTCGGTATCTTCAGCGGGAAAATTTGCCAACTCAGCCTTGAGAGAGGGTTTTGAGAGCATCCCCCGTAACCCGACAAATCCGCCAATCTGGGAGAACTTTGGCTCCCCGGCTTTGATAGAATGCGATCGCGGGTTCGTTCCAGTCCAAAACCGCCCATTCCAATCGCCCATAGTTGCGTTCAATCGCTAATTTGGCTAAGTACGAGAGTAACTGCGTACCTATCCCTAAATTGCGGTATTCGGACAAAACAAATAAATCTTCTAAATAAATTCCTGGCTTTGTCAAAAACGTAGAATAGTTGCGGAAAAACAAAGCAAACCCCACCGCCTTCCCTTCTACCTCCGCCAACACCGCCTCAACGTAAGGTATCTCGCCAAACAAATGCTCCCGAAGCGCCTCAACTGTTCCCGTCACTTCATGGGAAAGTTTCTCATACTCCGCTAAGGCTTGAATCAATTGAAAAATCGCAGTCACATCTTCAGCAGCAGCCAAGCGTAGGTTTACAGAAATTTTAGACATAGCGGGAAGAGGGTGGGGGGATGGGGAG
>NZ_JASVEJ010000040.1:0-57707 GCF_030285425.1 Geitlerinema calcuttense NRMC-F 0142
CTCATTTACGGTGGGGAAACCACCGTGACCATCAAAGGTTCCCCGGGCAAAGGGGGACGCAACCAGGAACTGATTCTGGCCGCGGCCGTCGAACTCCACCGGCTCGGCGCGCAAAAGCAAATTGCCTTTGCGTCATTCGGCACCGACGGCATCGACGGAGCCAGTGACGCCGCCGGAGCCATTTGCACCGGGGAAACGATTCACCGCGCCCGCAAGGCCGGGCTGAACCCGCGCAAATTGCTCACGGACCACGACAGCCACCATTTTTTCAAAACTCTCAACGACTTGATCATCACCGGACAAACCGGCACGAATGTCGCCGATGTCATCGTCGCCATTCACTCTGCCCCTCAGAAAAGACGCCGCACCGCACCGACCACCCGGTCGGAAAAATCGGTTCGGTGAGCATTGACCCCGCCTGCAGGACATTCCGCGAGAGATTCTTCGGGGCCGAACCGCATCACAGACTCAGGCGGATATCCGTAAGGCCCGGTGAGATCCGGATCGGAAGCGCCAAAAAGCGCGATCACCGGCTTGCCCAGCGCCACTGCCAAGTGCATCGGGCCGGAGTCATTGGTCAGGAGAGCCGCACCAGAGCGAATCACTCCGGCCAATTCCACCAAGCTCGTTCGCCCGACCAGATTGACGACATTTGGCGACTCAAGGCAACGGCTCTCGGGCAGGCTGGATTTCTCACCGATCAAAACAAATTTTACGTCCGGCATTTGTTTGATGACCGCGGCAAATCCGCTCAGCCGCCATCGTTTGTAATCACCCCGTGAAAAAGGATTCATCACGATGAATTTCTCTGGTATCAGCGGCGCAATTTGCGCGGGCAAATCCTGAGGCAAAGCCAGCGGAAACTCCACAGGCTGCTGTTTCAAGCCCAAATGGTCGATGACTTTCAGGTAGCGGTCAATCGCGTGCAACTTGCCCGGCGGCCATCGAACGATGTCGGGATAGAACCATTTGCTCCCCTCACGCCCGTCCTGAAGCCCAAGCTTGCGTTTGCCCCGCGCCGCCCAGGTGAAAATCCCGCTGCGCAGGAGGCACTGCACATCCACGACCAGATCGTATTCCTCCTCAGGAACCGTGGACAGGACAAACCGCGCAAATTGCGCGGGACTCCGCCAGGGTGTCCAACGCGCCCGGTCGAACTCCAGCGTGCGCCGCACCAGGGGGCAATGCCGGACAAAGGCGGCGTAGCTTTTGTTGATCAGCCAATCGATTCGCGCCGAGGGGAGATTGGCCGACAGCGATGCGGCCAAAGGCAACGTGTGAATGACATCGCCAAAGGAGCTGGGTTTAATGAGGAGAATCTTCACAAATCACTCATTTTCTTAAAAAAAAGACCGGAGCAAAACGGCATGGTCACAGCCTATGGGCAAAAGGATTATTTCCCGACCGCCAACCTCTCAGCGAGGCGTTTGGGCAGCCCGGCATCGAGAATTTTTTGTTGGGCCTTTTCAATGTCATAGTCCAAACGGCGCAACTGGACGAGCTGCGTCACCGTGTCATAAATCGCATAGGAGGCTTTCGGATTCCCATCGCGGGGCTGACCGACACTGCCCACATTGATGAAATACTTTTTGCCCAGCTCAATGCGCACAGTGTCCCAAGGGCCCCCATGCACAGAGGTGTCCCGTGTGAAAGCCAGAGGCACATGCGTGTGGCCAAAAAACAAATCGAGGTGTTCTGATAACTGAAACTGGCGGCGGCGGCCAACTGGTCAAAGACATATCCCCAACGGTGCGGGGTGTCCAAGGTGGCATGCACAATCGTGAATGCCCCCACCTGCCGGATCATTTTCAAGTCGCGCAAGTATTGTTTTTCCTCCGCGCTGAGCTGGTCGCGTGTCCATTGCATGGCGAAACTCGCCAGCGGATTAATCCCCTCAAAATCATCGTCGTTGCTCGCCTGCTCGTCATGATTGCCCTTCACGATGGGACAATTCATCTGCCGAACAATGTCCAAGCACTCGCGGGGGTTGGCATTGTAACCCACGACATCGCCCAAACAGCAATAATGGGTGACACGCGAAGCCTTGGCGTCGGCAAGAACGACTTCCAAAGCTTCGAGGTTGGCATGAATGTCACCAAAAATGGCGTAACGCATCAGGAAAGGATAGTAGCAATTCCCGTCTATCGCGCAAATAATCTTTTTTCGGAGGGAATCTGAAGTTGATCCTCCAACTCCGGGATTCTGGTCCTGAAAGTGGGCACATGGTTGTCCTCGCTGTCCAACCAAAGCCGCCGCATCTCGTCGTAAGCGCCTTGAATATCCCCGCCATCAAGAAGTTTGAAGGCCACCTGACGTTTCAAATAGGTCGGGGTCTCGGGAAAAGCCGCCGCTTTGCGGTAATATTCAGCCGCTTCCAGCGGGCGTTTCTGCTTGTCAGCCAGCAGTCGCGCCATGGCGGCGTGGAGTTCCCAGCTGCCGGGATTGTGCTCGATTCCTTTTTTCAGGGTTTCCTCCCCGAGATCGAACCACATTTGCTGGTTGCGCGCGCGAACCGATTCGCGGGGTTCCAGAGGATCCACGGAAGCCGCATAGGAGCTATTCCACGCAAAATGCCACGCGGCATTGTCCCAAAAATAAATCGAATTGGGCTGGAGGGTGTTCACGACATGATATTTTTCCTTCTGCTTGAACCACAGATGCCGTTCCCAATCGTTATGCGCGGATATCCACAGGAGATTGGCGACGACATTGCGGAATCCTCCCATGAGCGCGACGAACATGTATTGGCTGAGTTTCTCCCGCACACTCAGCAGTGAGGAGACATTGCCGAAGCCCAGCGCGGCATAGTCACGGTTAAGCGCGCGCTCCATCGGCAGTTTCACGGCGTAGGCGGCGACAATGACCGCCACGGCGGCGATGAAGCAGCTTTTCCTGAGTTGAATTCTTTCAATGAGAGTCATGAATGGGTCGTCGATGATGCCAAAGCGCTGTGTCAAATCTCCCGGAATTCAAAAAATGCCCACGCCACAGCCAGAAACGCCGCCGTCATCACCAGTCCATAGGCGCAGGAAGTCAGCGCCACCGACCACGGCAGGATATTGCCCATGACCAGCTCATCGGCGAGGTTGAATTTATTCATGTCCGGAAAAATAATGGCGACCACACCCAGAAAAACTTTTTTCAAGGGCTCGGTCGTCCCATGCCACGCCTCTTGGGCAATGGACTGCAAATGGCAAATGGTCACGGCCACAATGCTCATCAAAATGGTGAAAATCATGGATGTGGAAAAACTCGAGATCGCCAGTGTGATCGCCGCGACGAGAACGACTTTGACCAAAATCAGCACGATGGCCTTAAAGACTTCCGGATCACGGGACTGCTTGAGGATTCGGGCTTCCTCGGTTTCAGCAAAGGCGCGAACCTCGGGATTGTCCATGGCTTGGCTGTAATTGGCCCGCAATTCGCTCACCAGCTCTTTTTCCTTGTAGAAAATCACCCCGGTAAAGGTCGCACTCATCAGTCCGAGGGCCACGAGCAGGATCAGCACACTGCCGAGGAATTTTCCCAGCAGAAACTCCAGCCGCAAAACCGGCTTGGCCAGCAGGGTGTAGATGGTGCGATTATCCAGCTCCGTCGGGATCAATGAGGCGGTTCCGGCAATCGCCAGAATCATGCCCATCAGTGACATCGCCCCGAGACAGAAATCCTTGATGAATTTAAACTGCGCCTCAAAGGTGAATTGCGTAAAAATCACCGCCGACGAGATGAAACACAGCGAGAAAATCAGGAGAAAAATGAGCACTTTCTGACGGACAAGCTCCGTGACGGTGTTCCGGGCAATGACCCAGATGCGTCGGGGCGAGAGCATCAGGAGATTTTGGGCGGCGCTTTTAGCTTTCATGAGTCGGTCCCGCTTTTTCAACGGCCTCCAAAAAGAGTTTTTCGAGTGTGGTGGTGGGATGTCCGGTTTCGAGAACCCGGCCACCGAGCCGGGCAATTTCAGCCTCGATTTTGGCGAGATTCTCCGGGGTGATATTTTCCATGGTGACAGAATAACGGTTCTGCACCGGGGCAAGCTCTTCCATCCGTCCATCGAGGATTTTTTTGCCGCAGTGCAGGACGCAAATGTGGTCGCAAACCTCCTGAACCTGTTCGAGCAGGTGCGAACACAGCAGAATGGTTTTGCCGCGTTTTTTGAGCTCCAGAATCAGGTCGCGGATTTCACGGGACCCCACCGGATCGACTCCGGCGGTGGGTTCATCGAGAAAAAGAATCTCGGGATCATGAATCAATGCCTGGGCCAGCCCGATGCGTTGCAACATGCCCTTTGAATAGCCGCGCAAACGGCGTTTCTGCCGGCCATCGGCCAGTCCGACGAGATCGAGCAATTCCCCGCTGCGTTGCCGGAGCAATTTGCCCGACAACCCGGTGAGTTCCCCAAAAAAACGGAGGGTTTCCTCACCCGTGAGATAATTGTAAAAGTAAGGGTTTTCCGGCAGATACCCGATCAACCGGTGCGTCTCGACGCGGTGACAGCTTTCGCCGAAAATCGAGGCGCTCCCCGATGTCGGCGACACAAGGCCGAGGAGGATTTTGAGGGTCGTGCTTTTTCCGGAACCATTCGGCCCAAGCAACCCGAAAACCTCGCCCTCGCGCACGGTCATGTCCAGCGCATCCACCGCCGTCATGGTGCCCCGACGCCAGCCGAGCTGGAATTTCTTTGTCAGTTGTCTGATCTCAATGGCCTCTGGCATGATCCTTGGAATCCTTCACAAAAAGTTTTGTGGTTTCATCGTTCCCTTTCATATTGCCCGATTTTTTTGAACAGACAAAGGTTTTCTTTGTTGCGCACAATTTGCCTTCTCTGATGCGTTCCCCCATGATGATCGATCCTGTTCTTGACCATGTGTTATCAACCGTGTACACTTTTGGGTGACAATAAAGGAACACTATGAAATTTCTCAGCGTCCGTGATTTACGGGGAAATTCAGCCCGCGTCTGGCGTGAATTGCCCACCGAAAAAGAAATGGTCATCACCAGCAACGGCCGCCCTGTCGCCGTATTAACCGCTGTCAATGAGGCGAATGTCGAAAAATCACTCGCCGCATGGCGTCAGGCCCGCGCTCTTCAAATCATCACGGAGATTCAAACCGAATCAGCCCGCAAGGGGACATCCGTCCTTTCATTGGATGAGATCAATGCCGAAATCTCTTCGGCCAGAAAAACCCGTCGGAAAAGCTCCCGGTGAAGGTGGTGTTGGACACAAATGTCCTCATTTCCGGGTTGCTCAATCCTTTTGGCACCCCCGGAAAAATCATTCGTTTGATCGGCAGCCCTGACCTGACTCTCTGTGTGGATGCGCACATACTGGCTGAATATGAGGAAGTGATGAAACGTCCCCGGTTTCAAATTTCCCCAAAAATGATTGATGAACTCATGGAGTCCATTCGTCTCGCGTCTGAGATTCACCCGCCTTGTCATTTGAAAATCGATTTGCCCGATGAGGAGGACACCCCTTTTTTGGCTGTGGCAATCGCATCCCGCGCCGAGTTCCTGATCACGGGGAATATCAGACACTTTCCTAAAACCCATCGACAAGGGGTCAATGTCGTCACCCCCGCTGAATTCATCATGCTCTCCAGCAAACCCGGCAAATGACAGGCCGGTTCTCCGCTGATTTTCCCCTGAACAGACAAAGGTTTTCCTTGTTGCGCGCAATTTGCCGCGTGACAGAACGGGGTGAATCGTTTTGGATTTTTCTCCTGAAGGATTGCCTATGCCAGAGAGTTTTTATCATCATTTGGCCGATTACCACATGCACACGCCGCTGTGCAAACACGCCAGTGGCGCCCCGTGGGAATATGTCCAGCGCGCGGTGGAGCTGGGGCTGGGCGAGATCGGGTTTTCCGACCATTGCCCCATGCCGCCGTGGTACGATCCGGATTTCCGAATGAATGAAAATCAGATGTCGATCTACCGGCAGATCGTCGATGACGCCCGGCGGCGTTTTCCCGATTACCCAATCAAATTCGGCATTGAGGCGGACTTCCATCCCGGCACGGAAAAATATATCGAGACCCTGATCAAAGAGCATGAATTCGACTATGTGATCGGCTCGGTTCATTACATCGACGACTGGGGTTTTGACAATCCCGATCTCGTCCACCGCTATGACGACATGTCCATCGAGGACATCTGGGAGAAATATTTTTTCCTCTGGGAACAGGCCATTTGCTCCGGGCTTTTCGATGTCATGGCGCATCCCGATCTGGTGAAAAAATTCGGCCACCGCCCGAAAGGCGACTTGACCCGGTTTTACAAAGGCCCGCTTTATCAGTGCATGAAAATGGGCGTCACCATCGAGGTGAGCACGGCGGTCTGCGCAAACCCGTCGGCGAAATTTATCCCAGCGAGGATTTTCTCAAAATCGCGCGGGCCCATGACATTCCCATCGTGATCTCCTCCGACGCCCATAAACCCGGCGAAGTCGGCCAAGATTTCGCCCAGGCTGTGGAATTGGTTCGCAAAACCGGCTACACCCGCACGGTGCGTTTTTCAGGGCGGCAGAAACAATTCATCGACCTGCCTTAAAAAGGACTGTCCCCACACGCCAAGATCGGAAAAATCCGAAAACTTCGGCTTGCCATCAGGATTTTTTCGCCCACATAACTAAAAACTGCATATATCCAAAACATCAACTTCGTTCCCTTATGAAAAAACATTCTCCCCCGGCATCTGGAAACTCACAGTCGGCACCCCCGAAAAACACACGCCCGTAAGCATGCGCAACCGTTCACCCCGCCCGGAAACGGATTTTGCGGCCCTGCCCACTGTCGGGCAATCTCCCCTCTCCACCGCGCAAATCTCCGGGCGAAAAACCTCACGGGGATTCGTCATTGAACTCCCCTTGACCTCCCATGATGCGGTTTTCGGCTTGGGGCTGCAACTCAAGTCATTCAATCAAATCGCAAAGAAAAAAACCCTCCGCGTGAATTCCGACCCCATTGCGGACATGGGAGACTCCCACGCGCCCGTGCCATTCTATGTGACCACATCGGGTTACGGCGTCCTCATCGACACAGCCCGTTACGCGACCTTTTACATCGGATGCGCCACCCCGCTTCAAAAACGCTCCGCCGATGACAAAGGCGACAAGACCAATCTGGGGGCATTCACCCAAGATCTCTATGTGGATAAAAGCGTCGAACAAAACAAACGTGTCTATGTCGAAATCCCCCATGCCTCCGGCGCGGACATCTACCTTTTCGCCGGCCCGGACATGAAAAATGCGGTGGCGCGCCACAACCTCTTCAGTGGTGGGGGAGTGCTGCCTCCGCGCTGGGGACTGGGCCTGTGGTATCGCGGACGGGCGGACTTCGGGCATGAGGAATTCATGAAACTGGCGGATGAATTCCGCCAGAGCAAAATGCCCTGCGACGTTCTGGGCTTCGAACCGGGCTGGCAGACACATTCCTACGCTTGTTCCTATGTGTGGAACCGGGAAAAATTCCCCGATCCGAAAAACACGATGGATGCCCTCCGGCAGAAGGGCTTTCACGTCAATCTGTGGAGCCATCAATTCACTCACCCCGCCTCCCCCATCTACCAACAGGTTCAGGATTTCTCGGGCAGTTTCGAGGCATTCAAACAAGGGGTCGTTCCCGATCTCACCCTTCCTGAGATTCGCAAAATCTACGCTGACCATCATGACCGTGAGCATGTCGCCATCGGCGCATCGGGCTACAAACTCGACGAATGTGACAACTCCGATTTTATCGCCTTCCCATGGTCATACCCGGAAATGACGGAATTCCCCAGCGGACTCGACGGGGAACAGATGCACAGCCTGATGGGGACAAACTACATGGAAACCATCGACGGTATTTTCCGCGCGCGCAATTTGCGCACATACTCCGAAGTGCGCAATGCCCATGCGCTCTGCGCGTCCTACCCCTTTGTGCTTTACAGTGATCTCTACGACCACAATGACTTCATTCGGGGAGTCGTCAATGCGGGCTTCAGCGGTTTGCTCTGGTGCCCGGAGGTTCGCGAAGGAGCCAGCGAGGAGGATCTCATCCGCCGCATTCAAGCCGTTTGTCTGTCCCCTCAGGCGCTCGTGAACGCCTGGTATATCAAGAATCCCCCGTGGAAACAGTGGCGTTACACCGAAAATAACGAGGACAAATTCCTCGAAAATTTCGCCCAGCTTGAGGCAAATTGCCGCAAGTTTTTCGAGCTTCGCATGCGGCTGATTCCCTATCTCTACGGGGCGTTTTATCAATATTACCTCAAAGGCATTCCCGCCTTCCGCGCTTTGGTGATGGACCGGCCTCAGGACAAGGAGACCTATTCTGTCGATCATCAATGGATGATCGGTGATCATCTCATGGTCGCTCCGATCGTGGCGGGAAAATCCGAGCGCGAGATTTATCTGCCCGAGGGTGAGTGGTTTGATTTCTGGACAGGCCGGAAATATGCGGGTTCACAAAAAATCACCATGCCCGTGCCTCTGGACATCATCCCTCTTTTTGTAAAGGCCGGCACAGTTCTGCCTCTGGCCACTGTCACCCAGCACACGGGTGACGAGGAGAGTCTCAAGCTCGACGTGCGCATCTATGGCGACGGCCATCTCCCCGCCACTTTGATCGAGGATGACGGCACGACCTACGATTTCACCCGAGGACAACTCAATGTCGTCACCGTGTCAGGCTCCGGCGTCCCCGCGCAAATTGCGCGGGTGGGACAATATCAGGGACCGGCTTATTCAATTCAAACCACAACCCTCATCCCATAAAAACATCCATTCCACATTCCATGAAAACATTTCCTGAAAATTTTCTCTGGGGCTCCGCCACAGCGGCCACCCAAGTCGAAGGCGCTTGGAATCTTGACGGCAAATCGCCCTCAATCTGGGATGATTTCGCCCACACGCCGGGGCTCGTCTCGGACGGATCGAATGCCGACACGGCCTGTGATCAATATCATCGTTACTCCGAGGATGCCGCACTCATGCGGGAACTCGGGATGAATGCCTACCGCTTTTCGATTGCGTGGCCGCGTATCATTCCCACCGGCCATGGTGAGATCAATCAAAAGGGATTGGATTATTATTCCCGGCTCGTGGACACACTCATCGCCAATGGCATCACCCCTGTGGCGACGCTTTACCATTGGGATTTGCCGCGGGCGATTCATCAGAGCGGCGGCTGGCTCAATCGCAAATCAGTGGGGTGGTTCGAGCAATATGCCCGAACCGTTATCAAAGCTCTCGGGAACCGCGTGAAATACTGGATTCCCATCAATGAACCCAATGTTCACTCGGAACTCGGCTACCGTCACGGGTGGCATGCTCCTGCCTCAGTAGGGGGCCGTTACACCGCGCTCCAGGTCAACCATCATCTGACCCTCGCCCATGGGGTGGCCGCACGCGCGGTCAAGGAACTCGTCTCTGGCGGAATCGTCGGCACGGGGGTCAATGTCGCAGCTTTTTATCCGATGAATCATGAACCCCGCCACGCGGAGGCGCTCCGCCGTTGCGAGCAGGATCAGACCCAATGGTATCTGGATCCCATTTTCAAAGGCGGATATCCGGAGGAGGCCCTGAAACGCGCCTATGACAATGGCGACGATTTCTTCATGAAAAAAGGCGATGATGAGCTGATGTTTGGGCACACTGACCTGCTGGGATTCAATCACTACTTCAGCATTTGGGTCGAGGAAAGCGACGCGCATGGTTATCAGGGATGGAACTATGGCAAGACCCCTGAGGGGCTTGAGAAAAACGCTTGGGAGTCTGTGGTCTATCCGCAGGGGTTTTACGACTGTTTCCAGCGACTCTCCGTGCGTTACAAAGGATTCCCGCTCATCGTCACCGAAAACGGCCTACCCGACCCATCCGACGCAATTTCCGCCGACGGCCAGTGCCATGATGTCGCCCGGGTGGGTTACCTCCGCAAATATGTGGGAGCCATGAAACGCGCCCTCAATGATGGCATCGACATCCGCGGCTATATGTTCTGGAGCTTTATGGACAATTTCGAATGGGCCGCCGGATACCACATGCGCTTCGGCCTCGTGCACACCGATTTTCAGACCCTCAAACGCACGGTCAAAGACAGCGGAAGACTCTATCGCGAAATCATCGCCTCACAGGGCGCGTGTCTGGATTGAATCATCCCCGACACTCTAGGACAATCGGTAAACCCGGTGCGCGGGCAATTTGCCCCCCGCCGGAATTTTTTCTCCGCTGATGATGTCTTCCGCATTCGCCGGAGCCATTTGCTCGCGGAAAGCAAAAAGGTGATGGAGACCGCCGTCTCGCGAGGACCAACGAACCCCCTCGCCGTTTTTGAGCACTGTACGCACATCCATGACATCCCGGATTTTTTTGTAAACGGAGAAAACGTCGCGCATCCGGGCCAATGCCTGTGGGTCGCGCTCTTGGGCGGGCACCTGCCAACAGGCCATGTTCGGCACACGCTTGTGCGCGACACACTCGAAAAGATAGGTCACAGGCAATTTGCCCCGCAGAATGTCATTGTCGATATATTCATGTGTTCCCTCCTTGACCGGGGGATGAACGCAGGAGTCGTAGGAGTAACCCAAGTCCTCGCCCTGATAAGCGTCCAGCCCATACATCCCCAGACACGAATGGCTGGAGAATGTCGTAATGGCCTCGGGCATGAGATACAGCCCTTCATTGGCCAGTTCCGCATAAATCCGCGCCATCTGAGCAAATTGTGGTTTTTTGTCGCCTTTGGAATAGTCCAGCTGCCACCAGCCAAGATTCGAAAATGAATCCCAGAGGAATCCCTTTAACCCCGTCTTGGCGCTGATTTCCTTGATTCGAGCAATCAGGTAATCAGTCACGGGAGCATTGAGATTTAAAGCCCAACAGGCGGAGGCATAACCTGTGTCCGGGTGCGATCCGCTTTCTTTTGCGGCGAAAACGCCGAATGTTCCGTGTCCCTGGCCTTTGTTTGTGTGTCCATGATTCCAAGCGGAGCGCGGAGACAGGTGGGCCGCGATCCAGGACAGAATATTGATTCCTTTGGCTCTGGCCTCGTCACAGACTTTTTTCAGGCCCTCCTCACCCCCGCGCAATTTGTCCACTTCCAAATCAATGACCTCGCATTGGCTGGACAAAGTCAGCTTGGCAAGCACGCCCCCGACTTCCTTGTCCTTGAGCTGGAGTCGTTCGATCTCGTCAATCTGAGTCTGTCCACTCTCCCAGATGGGGTCAATCATCACATTGTCAGCATTGAGTTCGGCGGCCAGATCAATCACATCGCGATAGCTTTCATCGAATTTGATTTGCACCCAGACATTTTTACAAAGACTAATCTGGGGCGGGCCGTCCTTTTCAATGCCGAATTGCCGGCGGGCTTTGTCGCGTTCACGGTCATGCACACGTGTCCAGAGATTCATCAGGTCCACATTGTCCAGCGTGTCCGGGCAATGGAGAATGGTTTTGGGATTCGTGCGGAAGGAATGCGTCTCCTCGAAAAGGTGCAAGTCCCAGAAGCGGAGATGGTCATCCCCGACATTTTTTTCGACCACCGTGCGAATCAGGGACACTTCGTCGAAATAATTCAGCAAAACGCCCCGTCCCTCTCGTCCCCGTTGCAGGTCAAAAGACGGCAGGAGCGTCCAACGTGCCCAGAGATTCCCAGGCATGCAACCAATGACATGCTCGAATCCCGCCGTCGAATACGCCTCGCCCTTTGACATCGGGCAACGCGCCGGGGTGAGCCAACTGCGCAAGACTTGCGTATTCCCATCAATCGCCCCGCCAATCTCCCAAGTCTGCCGGTCCACGATCCGATGACATTTCACCTCAGGACTGTCACCCTCGAACCAATATTTGAACCCCTCAAAAGTGTGGCCGTCCACGGTGTCTGATGCCGGGCGGAATTGAATGCGGAAATCCACCTCCTTGGCCGGGGCGTCCCAGCACACATCCCGGAAACACAGGTCGCCGGATGTGTCCCTCTTTTCCCGAAAAGGATAGTCATTGCTGCTCAGAGCCTTCAAATGAAGTGTCACTTCATCGCCGGTCTGTTGCAAATTGCAAAAACGGTATTTCCCGAATACGTCCCCGGCAAATGTGTCAAACCACGGCAGAAACCTGATTTGCTCATTTCTGAGCGGGGTCTGGTGGCATCGCACCGCACCGATGGAATGCAACTCGGATTGCGCATTAATGACTGGAGTAATCTCGACTGGGCCAAAATGGATGGAATTCATAAAATGCAAATCCCAGCCCTAACCATCCCCCAACATTTTTCAAGACAAGTTTTTCGGCTTGTTCATCACCCAAAAACACATTCGCCCCCAAAGGATATCATGGACATTCAGACATTCCGGTTTCTTTTCCAGCATGAAAAAACAGGCATTGATCAGGCAAATTCTGAGGAAAACAATTCCAGATCAAATCTTTTTCAACATCTTATTGACTTGCTCAAGATTGAAAGCTTCCGGATCATAATCTCCCACCCATTCAAGAAATTCGGCCTGCTCCGCTGATTTCTGGGGCGCTTTCAGGGCTCTCAATATCGCCTCATATCCATAAGGGCCGCCGCAATCCTCCGGGGGGCAGGCTCTGGCTCCATCGGTGCAAACTGGGTAATCGGGGAGGTGATCATCGGCGAGGAGTTTCTCCACGAGAATTCCATGAATCCAACTGTCGCCGAAATCGTATTCATATAAAAATCGCGACCGGGCACGGAGAGCCACCTGACTCAACTCCACCTGGGCTTCATCTTCCATCCCAATGTCGTCTAAGCCCACATTTATCATTGAGTAGCTTTTCCCTTTAATGCGGAAAGCATGGAGATGACAATCCTCCCAGCCCATCCCGAACTGAATCACATCATGCAAATCCTCCAAGGTAAAAGTCAGAGGCAGAATAATTCTTCTCCAAATTAACGGCTCAATATACTCCAGAGTCACATTGATCTGAACATGTGTTTTTTTTAGCCTTAATGCCTTTCCAGCATTCGTCACGGGCGTTCTAATTCTTGCAATCATAATTTTTTCCAAATGGTTCCAACTGATTTTCGCCTGTCAAAATTGATGATGACAGGCTTTTTCATGAATCCCCATATTCAATCAAACACGCTGGAATCTCTGAGGGGTTTTTGACAACGCAATAATTCCAAACTCCAAATGACGCCTCTGCGTTGACTGCGGCAACCCATCTTCTGGCAGCGGCTGTTTTCACCTCTTCCAGCGGGTCATACCCTTTGGTTTCCAGAATCAGGCATATGGGCTTTTCTCCCTTAAGACGAATGATAAAATCCGGGATATAATCATGCATCTGCCCATTGTGGAGGTAAGGAATCGCAAAACCCATGCCGGCATTTTTTGCAAATGCGTCCACAGCCGGATGTGTATCAATAAAATAAGCCGCCGATTGTTCCCATACTTTGGTATCGGCCACAACATAGTTGAGATGACTCTTTGAAACCTCTCGGACTTCTCGGCTGGTCCAAAAATCAACCTCATTGGTAGTCCCAGGTCCACGAGAAGACTCATATCGTGGAATTTCCGGAGCTTCACCACTCAAAGAATCAGGACGAATACACTCCAAGAGCACTTCCACTAACCAACCATAATAAGGGGCAAAATGAAGATCCCTCAAATCGGCGGGGAGCTGAACGGCCACTTCTTCATGAATGTATTTATTCACAATTCCCACCATCTGGGGAAAAAGTTCATGACTCGGAACAGCACATCCACGATGCTCGATAAAATCTTTCGTCAGAGCTTTTGCCACATCAAAAACCAGTTCTTGAACCCTCAATCCTGCACGTCTCTCAGTAAGAGAAACCTTCACCTCTGGTCCGGGGCCCATCAGAGACAGTCTGCCTTTGTTTGTCTGATTAAGTCCCTTTACCTGAACTTCGGGTGGGATTTGATCCGGTTTTAATATTAAAGACGGCACATTCTTCCAATCCACACAAATACGATTCCTCACAGATTGTGTGTACCCTTCCACGCGAGGAAATTTAATCTCCAGATGCTTCCTCTGGGGAATGGAGTGAACATGATGACGTTTGACAGGCTCGGGTGGCGGGGCGGAGGAATTTGCTTTGAATGGCACCACTTCAAAGGGAACACCAAATACCTTGGCCACTTCTTCTCCCATCAACCCGGTTGCCTCATCAATCTCATAGCTTGCACGTCTCAGACCGCGTCCGACGACTTGCTCGCAGAGGAGCTGCGATCCAAAGGGGCGCATCCCAATGATGTGTGTGACCGTGTTACAATCCCATCCTTCCGTCAGCATGGCCACGCTGACTATACAGCGCACATCGCGGCCTGGGGGGTGAAGCGGCCTTCCCAGTTTATTCGCCAAATCGACAAACCCTTCTGGGAAAATGTCTATGCCCTGCATATCCTTGGGCCATGATGTTTTGCCGACTGTATCCAGAGTCAGGCGCATCCATCTTGATTCGTCCCCTTTGGATTCACCCGTATCCGTCTCATGGACGACCTTGGAGTGAACCACGATCGTATTGACTTGTTCTGGCGCATTGCGAAACCCTGGCAGTTTGGCGGAAGGTATTCCAGACGGGCACTTGTCATTAGCCAGCCATTCATATACCACATTAGCCATGGCGGTGTTTTTACAGACGATAATAAAAACAGGAGGTCGACTTTCCCCCCTTTTCTTCCAAAGCTCCCATTCTGCTTCCCACAGACCAGCCAACATTCCAATGGGAGTATGAGCCCACTTCAGCACAGCCTCGGGCTTTGGTGTCGCATGTTTGCCGCCCCGCTCGGCGGGAGTCAGCCGCCCTGGCTGCATAATCCACCGCCAGATATTGAAATACCCTGGGATTTCTGCGCCCGAAGTATCCCTGACTGCCAACTGGGGAATTTTTACCAAGCCAGACTCAATAGCGTCCATCAGGCTGAAATCACTCACCACCCAAGGAAAGGGACGATTGGTTTGCTGCCCCACTCGGCCTAAAAAATAGGGTGTGGCCGACAAGTCCACGCAGAGGTTGATGCCCCTGTTTTTTTGAATGCGATCCAAACCATCGATCCAAACGGTTGCCTCCCTGAAAAATTCTTCGGCTTCTTCGTCTCGCCAAACTCATCTTGCTCATATTCGTCAGGCTCGTCTTTTTTGATCCGATACGCATGATGCGCCTCGTCATTGAGAACGAGAATATTCTGTTTTCCGCCAATTTCCCGGCCAAGAATGCGCTCAATTAGCTTCACATCACTTTCCACATAGCGCCGGGAACGCACTTTGATTGAGTTATCATTTTGCGGGTCTCCTGACACCAGCTCCAGCAACCCATTATCAAGCTGTCGGGCGATTGTCTCACGTGTGAGATAACGAGTCCCCCTTTTCGTATCATTTTTTTCGCCGATCCGAATGATCTCCGTGGTCAATATCTCGCGCCCGCGCTTCACGACACGGGCTGCAGCACCCTCATTGATAGTCTGTGGCTCAAATACATGCCAGTTTGCGACAATGACTTTTCCTTGGCGTAAACGCTCCATCAAATGTGACGGCACAAGGTCACGTGTCCGATAGAGACTGGCTTCCCCTAGTTCTGGATCAAGCTCTCGGCACCGATCCCGAATGGTCACATTGGGCACGACTACTAATGCGACATCTGAAAATCGTGCATCCCCCCGATCATTGGCCTTATTCAGCAGACTCCAAGCAATGACCATACCCATGACTGTTGTTTTTCCAGAACCCGTTGCCATTTTGCAGGCATAACGGAGAAACCCGGTCATGCCCTCGGCTTTGCGGTCATCACTGGGCTCATCACGGGGGATTTCGATACCCTGTCGAAAATCCCCTCGCGCCTCGGTCAGAAAAATGATTGTTTCAACTGCTTCCAATTGCGCAAAAAAAAAGGCGTTTCTCGCGTCCTTCCCGTTGCCAGTGCTGGAGCAGCTCCAATGTCGTCCGGGTTACCCCAGCGTAACCGGCTTCGCGCCAGGCTTTCAGTCGCTCCCGAATCCGGTTGACCAGCTTGATCTCAATGGCCAACCCGCTCCGCTCATCCTCCCGTCCGGGCTCACGGTAAAAATACATCGCGGGGCGTCTTCCCACCCGGCGTTCGGCAGCCTGCCCCTCCAATATCCACCAATGCTCCTTCGGTTCCTCAAAAGGCGAACAAAGAATCGGACTGGAAACTTCAAAATTGCTCATAATCCAAAAGCCTGCTGAATAAAGTCCAGTTTCTCCTTCACCTCGGGATGAATCTCCTCCGGTTTCATCAAAGCTGCGATCTCGTCAAAGCGTGTGTAATCAAATCCATGAATTCCAGCTGTCTCCAACAATGATTCAATAATTTCCGTTCTTGCTTTTGTCGTTTTGAAATAATTCTCAATCAAGGGAGGAGGCGAAAACGGATTCTTAAAAAATGATTTGATCAAATCTTCACCAAATATGCCCACAAAAAACTCTCTCACAATACCCGTCGCATTCCATGTGATCTGTTTTTCGATATATCGAGCCAAGACTTCGGGATGAATGAGATAACTCTCCGACTCATATCGCGACCATACAATTCGATTAAGTCGTCCCGGTTCCGGATTCGGACTAGGGGGAATGCTTCCCTTTCCATCTCCGTCAATAAGCCAGATACCAGTAATACTTTCATTAGCCAATCGAAGTGCATCATAGTGATCATTTACTCTGACTTCCGATGCTCCGATGCGCTGGGGAGACTGTTTCCCTCTCCAAAAGGGAGTGCGATTTAAGTAATCACTCAATGGATGCGCCAATTTGCTGGCCCACACGCGGAGCAAATTCAAATCAGTGTATCCTTCCAAATAGAGAATTCCGGGCGTGGAGGTCGCGGCGACAATATCCGACTGTTGAAGTACAGCTACAGCCTGCTGAAGCTTTTGAACGTCCTTTGGTGCAGTCAACCTACGAGGCCTGCCCATCATAACACAAATTTGCTCTGGTGAAGTGGAATTGAAAATGACCTCCGAATGTGTCGCCACCACGAGTTGACTTTTGGTTGATGCCGCTGCCTTCCGTAGTTCAGCAAAGATAGTGTCCTGCAAAAACACATGAAGGTGCGCATCAGGCTCATCGACCAAAACAACTGAGCCGCTCCTCGTGAAAAGAGACGCCAAAAGGACGACAACTTGTTGGAATCCGCTGCCAGCGCTCAGGATATCTAAACGGGGAGCAGTTTCATTTAAGCGGTATTCACAAATAATCTGTCCTCCGGGTGTCTGCGGAACAAGCAACTCCACCCCAAAAAGCCGCTGAATCACTGCCGTTAACTCACCCCAGGCGGGCGTAACAGACGCTTGATATAATAAGTTGCGTATGACGTCGCCTGGCCGTTGGCGTCCAAGGAGCGTTTCAATATACTCCGCCTGATAGACTGGCTCTTCAACACTGAGACCGCTTACTGTGGAAAGATAGACAACATTGGGGGTTAACTGAGCCACTTGCTCGGGGTCAATACTGTTCTTGGGTCGAACATATATCTGTTCAGTGGAATCCTTAAGAAATTCCATTGCCAGCGTCACACCATCCTCCATCTTTACCTGTATTTCTACTGATCCCAAATAGGCGCGGTCTTTCCAAAGTAAATCAAAAGTACGAACGGGGACAGCGCTAAATGCCTGTCGTGCCAATGGGGCTTTCGTATAGGCCCCTCCATGCCTCTGAAAATCGTTGAGCGATTTCCATTGTTTTAATGCGAGTGCCCATGCAGCAACTGCCTGCAGAACTGTCGTCTTTCCACAATTATTGGGTCCCGCAAGGATGACATGGCCGCTGAGATCGAAGGTCTCTTTTTCAAAGCGCTTGAACCGTCTGAGTATAACTTCTTTGATCATTTTCTCGCCCCCAGCTTTCTGACCACCAGCAGTTCGTTGCCGCGTTCGTCGATGACCTTCACGGCGATCTCTTTGTGGGTTCCGGCGGTGAATGGCGCACTGGTGGTTCCGGCCAAGTGATCCCAGACATCGTTGTCATAGTCGCCTTTCAAAGCTTTTTTGAGACTCTCCCATGCCCCGGTCTTCGGAAAAAAGGCCTGTGTGACATGAAAAACCCGCCCGTTGTAGTCGGTATCGAGAAACCACGCGGGCACTTGATCTCCCCGTCTGTGATCGACCTCCATACTAATGGGGTCAAAGACATCCAGCCCGAGCAACTCTACCTGCCAGCGTTCCTCGGTCTCTTCCTTCGCCGGGGGCAATTTGCTCACGTTCACCTCGGGCGAACCGCACACGCTGAAAATCTGGCTGCTGCGCATATTCTTGAGCAAATCGCCCATGAGCAGGTCAGGGGTCGCCTGCACGTATGTCGCGGGCACGTTAAAAACCGCCTCGCAGTTGTCCACGGTTTCCCGCGCTTTGGCCTCGATGGCGAATCCAATGACATAGAGCCGCGCGTAATTCTTTCCCCAGGCCTCCTTGGCCGCCTCGGCGACAAGCCGTTCGCTCACGGCTCCGTTTTCAGGACCGAAGACAAAGGCGACGGGTTTGTCCTCGCCATTAATCTGCAAGGCCTCCGCCCCAAGGCACAAGGTCTTCGCAGGCGGGCGGATATTCTTGAAATTCACCGTCCGGTTCCCGTCCAGTCGGAGAACGGGCGATTTGCGCAAAACCTCCAGCATCCGGGCGGCAAAATCCGCATACGCTTCACTCTGAATGCCCGGGGTGTCGGGTTCCTCATCCAGCCCATGCGCTGTGGGAATCGTCGCCTCAACAACGAATGGCCCGCAGACCCGCGTGACATTTTTCGACTGTTCAGGTCGATCCACGAGCACCTCCTCCTTGGGCGGCTCGTTGTTGGCGATGCTCTTGAGGGTGATATGCGGAACAATTCCGCCCACTTCCTCGCCTTTCTGATTCTGCTTGCGCTTGTAAACAAATCCCCCAGCTGGTCCGATCGATTCTTCCTTGAGTTTAAACCAATCAAAAGTTGCAGTCAAAAGTCTCTGGCGCGCCAGGGCGAGTGGAACCCGGCTTGTGTCCATGGTGATCCAGCGCCGTCCCCATTGCTCCGCCACAAATGCGGTCGTGCCCGAACCGCACGTCGGATCAAGCACCAAATCTCCCGGGTCGGTCGTCATCAGCATGCAGCGTTGAATGACTTTAGTGTTAGTTTGAACGACATAGGTTTTCTCATCCAAAAAACTTCCGGTCAAAGTATCTGTCCAAATATTACCTATTTCTGAGAAAGGAAAGTCATTGGCAAAACGTCGATATTGAATGCTATTTTTTGCAACATGTATTCTATTTGCCTCAGCTAGAAGTTGCATTCCGTCCGGATAGCTAGCTTTCCAATGAGAATTGGCGGGCGGATTGTATATTTTACCCAAAAATTCAAACGGCTGTGGTTCCTTAGATGATCCCTGGCCCAACAAATTATCTGGCTTATATAATTTGGCACCTTCAGGGAGTGGACATTCACCTCGTTTTTCTTGAGCTGAAACACCACGATAAGTGCCGTCAGGAAACAACATCCAAGAAGCTCCTACATCTCCCGGTTGAATAGATTTTTCAGTGTAAAGCTTATGAACTTTTATTCTCTCTTTGTCCTTCGCATACCAAAGCAAAAAGTCACCTAAAGTTGCCAAAGTGTTAGTTTCAAATCCTGATGTTGTTTGAAAAGATATTTGGCTAACAAAATTCTCCGCACCAAAAACCTCGTCCATGAGTTCCCGGACATGGTGGAGATTTTCGTCCGAGATTTGGACAAAGATACTGCCGGAAGGTGTGAGCAATTCGCGCGAGAGCAGGAGTCGGTCTCGTAGGTAGGTGAGGTAACTGTGCAGGCCGAGTTCCCACGTATCGCGATAGGCCTGCACCATTTCTGGTTCACGTGTCATGTCGGCGTCGTCGCCATGGCCGACATCACGCTTGCGCACAAAAGGCTGGAAATTGCTGCCGAATTTCACCCCGTAGGGCGGATCGATGTAGATCATCTGGACCTGTCCGCCAAAAGACTCGTAGCGCAGGAGGGAATTCATCGCCACGAGCGAATCCCCCAGAATCATGCGGTTCACCCAGTCCTCGCGGTATTCGTAGGCGCGGAGCACCTGATCCGTGACCGAATGACGCGGGTCACCGAAAAGCTCAGCCATAAAATCGAGTGTCTTATCCTTTTTGTGTCCCGTCAGCGTCTCGATAATCGCCCGTGTGGAGAGGCGTTCATGGACAAAAAGCGGCAGTGTGGGCACCTCGAAAGACAACCTCTCGGCCTTGCCCGTCCAATTGAGAAAGGGTTTGGAAAGGGACTTAAGCTGCTCGGCCGCAGTCTTTGCCTCTGCGAGGTCCTTGGACTCCAATATCCTGCGGATCAGCGCCTCCCCTTTTTCCCGTGCCGGGTTTTGCCCATCCCAATCCAGTGCGGGCGACAGGGACGAGTCATATTTGTAGGACTGCGGTTTCTGATGCTTCTTAAACTGCGTCTGTGTGCCGATTTCAGGCCTCAAGGGCAGGTCGGATGTGGGATGCGAATAACTCGCAGTTTCTTTCACGGTCATTTTCCGTCCGGGAGAGGGGCTTTTGGGGCGAGGCATGGTGGACTCCTTTGTAGCAGATGCCTTCGCGGAAGGCATTAAATTTCTGAGGGCTCTGCGCATCCTTGATCATGGGGTTCATCAAAGACTTATTTTCAGATAAAACAGTGGAGCCAGTTGTCGGATTCGAACCGACGACCGACGGTTTACAAAACCGTTGCTCTACCCCTGAGCTAAACTGGCGTTTGGGAAGAATCTTTCACTGTGCCCGAAAGCCTCGCCGAGATCAAGCGCGTTTCTTTTCAAAAAGAGATTTTCTGTTTGATTGACCGGCCACCACGGGGCAAATTGCCCCTATGATCAAAACCCTTTTCTGTGCGGCCTTGTGTCTCAGCATGGCCTCCGCCCCGACCGTGCAAGCCTCCTCAGGCTCAAAACTCTCCCTGAGCCGCGAACAATACTCCTCCATCGGCCAGCGCATCTGGAAAAATGAATGCGCGGGCACCGTCGAGGGGCTGACCGCATGGAATAAAGGCGAGGAATTCATGTCCTTGGGCATCGGGCATTTCATCTGGTATCCGAAAGGCAAGGACTACGGATTCGACGAAAGTTTCCCGAAATTTGTGCAATTTGCCGCGTCACGCGGATACAAATTGCCCGGCGTTTTGCTGGGTAAAAATCCGGCTTGCCCTTGGAATTCGCGGCAGGAATTTCAAGCCGCATTCAACAGCGCCGAGATGAAATCACTCCGGGCTTTTCTGAAAGACACCGTCACACTTCAGGCCGAATTCATCGCGCGCCGTCTCGAAGCGTCCCTGCCCAAAATTCTCGCCGCCGCCCCGGCCTCACAACGCGCCGACATCGAGAAAAATTCTACCAAGTCGCGGCGACCCCCGGCGGCATGTATGCCCTCATGGATTATGTGAACTTTCAAGGGCGAAGGCGTCAAGGAAACCGAGCGTTACAAAGGCCAGGGCTGGGGCCTGCTCCAGATTTTTCAGGAGATGAAACCGACGAATTCCCCGGAGGCGGCGTTGGCGGAATTCCGCCGCGGCGCGGCATTCGTGCTGAAACGGCGCATTCAGAACAGTCCCCCCGCACGCGGTGAATCCCGTTGGGAGGCTGGGTGGATGAATCGTGTGAATACTTATCGCAACTAGCGCCATGGAAGTTTTTTCTCTTGTTTCTCCGGTGGAAAACACTACTTTGGCATCATGAAACATTTCAAAGCCGCATTTGCCTCAATCGCTGTCGCAGCCCTCTTCACGGGATGTTCCAGCGATGACTCCGCCAATTATCAGAGTGCCAGCGCCCACCACGCCGGAGCCGCTGATCAAGGTCTGCCCGCTGATGCTTCGACAGCACAGACCCAAGAGCAGCAGGTCACAAATATTTACACGCCGACCACCCATGAGGGACAACCCACAGTCAGCTCCACGGAATACACCCCACCCGCTCCCGCAGACACCGGAAGTTACTCCACGGTGGATTACACCGTGGTCGAAGGGGATTCCCTCTGGAAAATCGCCCGCCGTCACAATACAAATGTCTCCCGCATCAAGGAGGCCAACAATCTGACCTCGGACAACATTCGTCCCGGTCAAGTCATCAAGGTTCCAGTTCCACAATAACCCACTGGGACATTTTTTTGTTTTACCCAACATGACCTTGGAGCATCACCGCTCCAAGGTTTTTTTATGCAAACACGCGGCATCATCATTCGCAAATATCCTCTGACAGAGTCGAGCCTGATCATTCATTGGATGACCGAGTCCCATGGCCGGCTCAAAACCGCCGCCAAAGGCGCGCGCAAACCGAAAAACAAATTCCACGGCAAACTCGACCTGATGGATGTCGGCACCCTGTCCTGGAGCGCCTCCCGACAATCCGATCTGCATGCCCTGACCGATTTTCATCTCGAAAACCGCCCCGCGCAAATGGCGCAGGATTTGGCCCGGTTGGAATATCTCGGTTATGCGGTGGAATTGCTCGAAACCGTTTCCGAGATTGAAATCCCCCACCCTGAGCTTTTTGCGTGGCTGAGCAAATTGCACACGCACCTCGGCAAAAAAAGCCCTGACGGCCTGCTGCTGGCGCGAATGGAATTGTCCTTGCTCAAGGCGCTCGGACTCCAGCCGGAACCCGACCATCACAGCCTTGATCCGGCAACGATCCAATCGCTCCAAGATTGGATGAGGGGGGGCAAATTGCGCGAAGAATCCATCACGGACGGGCAGGCCCATTCACTGACGCGATGGACGGGCAAACTCATCCGCGAGGCGCTCCACCGTCAGCCACGTTCGCGGCCACATTGACCGGATTCTCCGGGAAAATATCGGCGTGAAAAACCAATCTGCGGCATGAGGTTCAAAAAAACTCAAACTGCGGCAGGCTCTTTTTTGACGGGGGCATCGACCCACTTGCCGTGCTCCTTGATGAGATCGACGAGGCGCTGAACCGACTCCTCCTCGGGGATGTTGAATTTCACAGCTGTTTTCCCGACGTAGAGATTGATCTTGCCCGGAGCGCCGCCGACATAACCAAAATCGGCGTCGGCCATTTCACCGGGGCCATTGACGATGCAGCCCATGACCGCGATTTTGACCCCTTTGAGATGGCTCGTCGCGGCTTTGATGCGGGCGGTGGTGCTCTGGAGATTAAATAGCGTGCGCCCACAGGACGGACAGGCGACATAATCGGTTTTGACCGTGCGGCAGCCTGCGGCCTGCAAAATATTGTAAGAAATGCGCGTGCGCTCCAGCGCGTCCAGACTCCCGTTGAAACGAACCGAGTCCCCGAAGCCGTCACACAACAGGGAGCCGAACACTGTCGAGGCTTCCAGCAGGGGATTGGGGGAATTCGTGCCGTCAAAGACAAGTTGCAATGGGTAATCGTAACCCTCCCTTTGAAGCCATGCCGCCAAAATGCGATAGGCGGGAATCGGCGCAAATTGCCCCGCGCCGGAGACAGCCACAGAGACAAGATGAAAAATTTCTTTCCGCGCAATTTGCAGAAATTTCTCCGCCTGCGCCATTTGCCCGTCACCGATTTCGATTTGAAGGACTTTGTTGCCCTCCCGCGCGGCTGTGACGAGCCGGGTCAAATCGTCTTGTGTCCACTCGTTGGAAACTTGGAAATTCACCTTGTCCACCAGCGACAGGCAATCAAAGGCAAATTGCTTCGACTCACCGACATTTGCCGACAAGGGCGCTTTCGAGACGGCGCGAATTTTTTTCAGCCCCTCGATATCGGCGGCGGAACCCACGGTGACATTGACAATCTCCGCAAAGGCGAGTTCATCCGCCCGAAGCCGGGAAAATTCCCCGAGCAATTTGTCCGGGTTCGACGGAGAAATCGGCACGGGAACCTCCACGCGGAGGGTTTGTTCGCCACCGATGGGCACATTGGCGACGACAATCTGGCCTGTGGGCCGGCGTTGGTAAGAGTAAGGATCACGGGTTTCAGTGACATTGATCTCCAGCGCGGGCGAGGCCACCTCAGGCTTGCCGAGCCGGGCATTGTATTTTTCCACCAGAGCGAGCGCGACGGGCACCTCATAAATCGCGTCCTCAGTCAGGGAAACACGAATCGTGTCGCCGATTCCGTCATCCAGCAGGGCTCCGATGCCAATGGCGCTTTTGATGCGGCCATCCTCGCCGTCCCCGGCCTCGGTGACCCCCAGATGCAGGGGATAATTCCAGTCCGGGCCTTGTTCATCCAGGATTTTGACAAGCAGGCGATAGGCCTCAATCATCACTTTCGGATTTGAGGACTTCATCGAGAAATTAAAATTGTGGAATCCGTATTTCCGCGCGATCCGGGCGAATTCCAAGGCGCTCTCGACCATGCCGCGCGGGGTGTCACCGAACCGGTTCATGATCCGGTCTGACAAGGAACCGTGATTGGTGCCGATCCTCATGGCGCGACCGAGTTCCAGACATTTGAAAACCAATGGCTTGAAGGCCTCCTCAATGCGGTCGAGCTCCTTCTGATATTCCTCGTCGGTGTATTCCAAAACGGCGAATTTCTTTTTGTCAGCGTAATTGCCGGGATTGACCCGGACTCCCTCGACCCATTTGACCGCTTCCATGGCGGCTTCCGGCTTGAAATGAATGTCCGCAACGATGGGCACCATACACCCCTGATCGCGCAGGGTTTTGACGATATTTTCCAAATTCGCCGCATCTTTAACCGTGGGGGCGGTGATGCGAACGATTTGACAGCCCGCCCGTGCCAGATCCAGGGTTTGTTGCACCGAGGCGGCTGTGTCCATGGTGTCGCTGGTGATCATGGATTGCACCACAATCGGATGGTTTGCGCCCATGTAAACAGCGCCCTGCCCCGGTGTGCCGACAACGACTTCGCGGGTCATGCGACGGTGATAGATGAAAGGATTGCGGCAGTAACTCATAAATCTCCTACGGTTCCGGTGTTTGATCAGGCGCAGTGTAAAATTCCGGCGGGGCAAATTCAATGACTTTCCGATCCTCCTCCTGATAAAGCTTTTCCTGTTGCTGGCGGCGGGCGAGGCGTTTGACATCGAAAAATGTCACATACACAAAAAGTCCGAGAAGCAGCACCACAAAAACCGTCTGAATCGCGTTGAGGATTTTAATATTCATCTCCCGCCCGCGAATTTTCTCAATCAACGCCAGAAGGATGTGCCCCCCGTCGAGCACTGGCAGGGGCAACAGGTTGAAAATCGCCAGACTGACATTGAAAAGCACACTAAACCACAGCGCCAGGCGGATGTCATATTTGACCATCTGCGAATAGGCGTCAAAAATGCCGACCGCACTGCTCAAGTGGCTGGGATTGATCCCGCCTCCGGGACTGAAAAGCGAGACGAGTATTCTTTTTGTCTGATAAAGGATTTCGCTGATCTGCTGGGCGGGATTCGGGTGATCCACATAGGCTTCACCTTTGACTTCAAGATTTCCAAGAATCACCTGCTCCATTCCCTTGGGTTTGCGCGGGATGATGGTCGTTTCAATCGTTTGTCCATCCCGGAGAACCGTCAGCGGAATCCCATGGTCGACATTTTCCCGGCAGACATCCATGATCGTGCTGTAGCTGGTCACTGGAATCCCGTCCAAAGAGACAAGCTCATCCCCCGGACGCGCACCGGCGAGTTCCAGCGGGGAATCCTTGATGAGTGGGCCCGCAAGAAATGTCATCGCGGGTTGAATCCCCACCCGGCGCAGTCGATCCTCATTTTCACGGCTAGGAGGAACCGCGATTGTCAGGATTTTGCCGTCGCGCTCCACTGTAAAAACAACCTCTTTGCCCGTGCCCAATATAATATTGAGCATGACCTGCCGCCATTTGCGCGTTTTGTTGCCGTCGATGGCGATGATTTTGTCCCCCACACGCAGTCCTGCGGCGGCGGCGGGCATTTTGGCATCGACATAGCCGATCGTCGTGATGAATTCGCTTTTGTCGGAGGGAATTCCCGCCACCCAGACAATCAGGGACAGCGCCACGGCCAAAAGAAAACTAAAAAGCGGCCCGGCAAAAGCCACGATCATTTTGTCCACAGGCGTAATCGGGGGCAGTTGCTCACGCTTGGAATCTGTCTCGCCTTCGATGGCCTCCATGGGAGCCATTTGCGGCAGGGCCACGTAACCGCCCAGAGGAATGGAGCAAATCGCGTAATCCACCCCCTTGCGCCGCCATGTCACCAGCGGAGGGCCAAACCCAATGGCGAACCGCTCGACTTTGAGCCCGCGCCACCGGGCTGCGAGCATGTGTCCCCATTCATGAACCCCCCACGGCCAATGAAAAGAAAAAGACAATCGCAAAAACGATGTAGAGATAAATCAGTATGTCCGACACAATTTCTCCGCCTCGGCCCGGGCCCAGGTGTCCGCCGCGCTGACTGTCTCCAGATCGTCAGCCGGACGCACTCCGTGCCGTGCCATACATTGTTCCACACAATCCCAGATCCGGGTGTAACGAATCCGGCCATTTAAAAACCATTCCACCGCCACCTCGTTGGCGGCATTAAAAACCGCAGGCAGGGTTCCTCCGGCATGTCCGGCCTCACGCGCCAGTCGCAGTGAGACAAACGTCTCCGTGTCGGGCTCCTCAAAAGTCAATGCCTTCATTTTGGCCAAGTCGAGATGATGCATGGAGTTCGGCACCCGGTCAGGATACACCACGGCATATTGAATCGGGTAACACATGTCATTGACGCTGAGTTGCGCAATGACTGAGCCATCATTGTATTCGACCATGGAGTGAATGATGCTCTGGGGATGAATGATGACATCGACCTGTTCAATCGGCAGGCCAAAAAGCCACCGGGCCTCGATCATTTCAAGGCCCTTATTAAACATGGTCGAGGAGTCGATTGTGATTTTGCGGCCCATGGTCCATGTGGGATGTTTCAAAGCCTGCTCCACCGTGACCTCATGGAGTTCATCGCGTTTTTTGCCCCGGAAAGGGCCGCCGGAGGCGGTGAGAATGAGGCGTTTAATGCTTTCGGTGGGTTTGCCATCGAGACATTGCCAAATGGCGCTGTGTTCACTGTCCACGGGCAGAACTTTGACCCCGTGCTTTTTCGCCTCGCGCATGACGATCTCCCCGGCAATGACGAGGATTTCCTTGCTGGCCACGGCGATGTCCTTGCCCGCACGAATGCGGCCAAGGCGGGCTTCAGCCCGGCGGTTCCCACAATGGCAATCAAGACCATGTCCGCCTCGGGGAACTGCGCAATTTGCTCCAGTCCCGACTCACCGTCGAGCACTGGGGTCACCCCCACGCTCGGATGACGGCGCAATTCCCCCGCCGCCGCGCTGTCGGTCATGGCGACGATTTTCGGGTGGAACTCCGCAATTTGCTCGGCGATCACATCCGCGCTGCGATTGGCGGCAATGCCGACGACCTCCATGCGGTCGGGCAAATCCCGCGCGACTTTGAGTGCGCTGGTGCCAATGGAGCCTGTGGAACCAAGAATGACGACTTTTCTTTTCATGATGCGAAGAATCTGAGGTAGAAATATAGAACCGGCCCGGTAAAGAGCAAGCTGTCAATCAAGTCGAGCATTCCGCCGATGCCGGGAATGATATTGCCCGAGTCCTTGATGTGCGCGCCGCGCTTGAGGAATGACTCGGCCAAGTCCCCGATCACCGACGCAAAAGCCAGCACCAGTCCCAATCCAATGGCCGCTGTCGGCGTGATCAGTGCCAGACTGGTGCCATGAAAATATTTCGCAAAAAGAAAACTCGCCAACACGGAGACAACCACACCCCCGGCCAAGCCTTCCCAAGTCTTTTTCGGACTGACACGAGGGAAAAACTTGTGTTTGCCCAGCGCCATTCCCGTCAAAAGCGCGCCCGTGTCACAGAGTTTGGTCACCAGCAGCAGATACAAAAGATACATGCCCCCGGTTCCGGCTTGCGCAATTTGCGGGATGCCAAAAACCACCAGCACCATAAAATGTGACAGCCACGTCACGTAGATGAATCCTGACAACGTGCCTCCGACTGTTTCCAGCGGGGAACGATCCTTCGCGCACCAAATCGCCGCGCACAAAACCCACAGACACAGCCCGGTGAACACCCCGCCCGTCCAAGCCCAAGCGGCCACCTCACCGTGATTTTGATGAAAATAAATCACCCCCGAAATCATGAAAACCGTCGCCAGCACGGCGCTCCCATAAGCCAACCGCGCACCTTCCTTGCGCAGGAAATGGTAATATTCCAAAAGGCCGACCACCGAGATAAAGTTAAACAGCAGATAATAGCCCGGCAGCCAATTGCTCAGAATGACACCAAAAACCGCCCCCCAAAGGATCAATGTGCTGATGACGCGCCCTTTCATTCGCTGACTCCTCCGAATCGGCGCTGACGTTTCTCATAATCGTCAATGGCCAGTTTAAATTCCTTTTCCCCGAAATCCGGGAAAAGTGTCTGGGTGACATAAATCTCCGTGTAGGAGAGTTGCCACAGGAGAAAATTGCTCAGGCGCATCTCGCCACTGGTGCGGATCAGGAGGTCAGGGTCGGGATAATACCGTGTGTAGAGATGCTGGGAGAGCACCACCTCATCGATCTGGGCAGGGTCGATCAATCCTTCCCTCACCTCCCGAATCAAGGATTTTACGGCATCAATAATTTCAGCCCGTCCGCTGTAGCTGAGAGCGAAAATCAGTGTGATGCCGGTATTCTTCGCCGTTGCTTGAATCGCCAGATGGAGCTCCCGCTGCACTGACGGGGGCAGGTCGCTCAGGCGTCCGATGGCTTGGAGCCGGATGTTGTTTTTCATCATCCGTTGCGTCTCTTTTTTGAGGAATTCCTCCAGCAGTCCCATCAGGGCGTTAACCTCCGTTTTGGGACGTTTCCAATTCTCGGTCGAGAAGGCGTAGAGTGTCACATATTTAATGCCCATATGCCCCGCCGTTTCAACAATCGCCCGCACGGACTCGGCGCCTTTGCGGTGTCCGGCGACACGGGGCAGCCCGCGCTGTTTGGCCCAGCGTCCGTTGCCATCCATGATGACGGCGACATGTTGCGGGATTTTTTTGCCTTTCATGGGGATCAGAGGAAAATGGTCTGGTCACGGGCCGGGCCGACAGAGACGATTTCAAGCTTGGCCTCGACCAGAGTCGCTACGGCCTCGAGATATTCACGGGTGCGCAGCGGCAGGTCGCGCCATTTGCGCGCGCCGCTGGTGTCGCATTTCCAGCCCTTGAATTTTTTATAGACGGGCTGGCACCGCGCAAATTGCCCCAGATCATTGGGCACGGCGCGGATGATTTTGCCGTCGAGTCGGTAGGCGGTGCAAAGTTGAATCTCATCAAGCCGGTCCAATCCGTCAAGGCAGGTCACAGCCAATGAATCAATGCCATTGATCAGTCCGGCGTATCCCGCCACGACTCCGTCAAACCATCCACACCGGCGCGCCCGGCCCGTGGTGGAGCCATACTCGCGCCCCATGGCATGAAGCATGTCTGTGACTCCCGCATCCTCGGTGGGGAATGGCCCTTCCCCGACGCGGGTGGTGTAGGCTTTCACCACTCCGATCACGCGGTCAATGCGGTTCGGGGGGAATCCTGTCCCAGTACAAGCCCCTCCGGCGGTGGTATTCGACGACGTGACATAGGGATATGTGCCAAAATCAATGTCCAAAAACGTGCCTTGAGCCCCCTCGAAAAGAATTTCTTTTTTCTTTTTGTATTCCTGATTCAGATACACGGCGGTATTCACGACAAAGGGCGCGAGGAATTTGCCCGCCTCAAGATAGGCCCGAATCACTGCGGCATCCCCGCCTGCTTTCGCGCCAAGGGATTTCAGGAGCAATTTGCTCTCACGAACCCGCTCGGCCATTTTGCGTTTAAAAACCTCAGGCTGGATGAGGTCGATCATGCGAATGCCGCAACGGTTTGCCTTGTCCGAATAAGCGGGGCCAATGCCGCGTTTGGTGGTGCCGATTTTTCTTTTGCCTTTGAGTTTTTCGCGCAGGCCATCGACCTCGCGGTGGTAGGGAAGAACAATGTGGGCATTCTCACTGATCTTGAGATTGCGCGGGGAAATCGAAATGCCTTTGTCCACCTGCTCGCGGATTTCAGTGACCAACCCGAGAGGGTCGATGACGACCCCATTGCCAATCACACAGGTTTTCCGCCCGCGCAAAATGCCGCTGGGAAGGAGGTGAAGCACGTATTTGACCCCATCGACGACGACAGTGTGCCCGGCATTGCTGCCGCCTTGGCTTCGAACGACGACATCGGCTTTTTCCGTGATGACATCAATGATTTTGCCCTTGCCCTCATCGCCCCATTGGGCGCCGATCAAAATTGTGTTGGCCATAATTTTTCCGACTTTTATTCCTGCGGGAATCGCGTGTTTGGTTTTTCAAAAACTTTCGGCTCCCCTCCGACACCCCCACCATGGAGCGCCAAGAGAAAAACATGAAAAAACCCCTCCTCGCCCGGCGTGGAATTCAAAAAACGATCTCGGGAGATTTTCCCGCTTTTTTTATTCTGTCATGCCGATTGGGTCGGGGTGTCCATCAAAAAACCACACAGGATTACCCGCATCCGCCACAGGTGTCAAATGCTTAAAACCCGCGCTTGGAAAAGCCCATGAAGGGGAAGTGGCGCTTTGTTCCGACTCACGCCTGAGCGGCCTTGTCCTTGTCCTCTGTCGGCCCATGGTCTTCGGCAACGTTGAGGGGGTCAGGAATCAGGAAGGCCTTGCCAGTATTCGCGTCGAAAATCCTGTCACCGGGCTGGCGTTCACCCGGCTCAATCGTGAAATCACTGTGAGGGGACCGAATTCTCCCGTCCCCGGTGAAGGTTCCCTCGAGCAATTTGCCCTCGGAAGAAATGATCTCCGCTGGGGTGCGGATCAACTCCTGCCGGGCCGTTTCAATTTCCTCGCGTGTCTGCTCGGTGATGGCCTTGATCTCGTGGTCAAATTCCGACTTCGCCTTCTGGAATTCCCGCAATGCCTTGCCAAGCCCCCGGGCAAATTCCGGAATCTTGGATGAACCGAACAGCAGCAGGAAAACCAACAGAATCACGACCCACTCGGTTCCTCCGGGGATAAATGAGAAAAATGATGAAAAAATGATTTCCACAAACCAACCCTATCAAAACACCCCGGCGGTTCAATTCCAAAAAAACTCAGGCGCTCATGCCTGGTTGACAGAGCTTGACATTGATTCATTCGCTACATAAAATGTAGCGAAATGAAAACAGCCTCGGTCAGGGATTTGCGGAATCATTACGGAAAACTTCTTGTCTGGATCAAATCCGGCGAGGAAGTCGTCATTCAGGAACGGGGGCGGGCGGTCGCGCGGTTGATCCCCACCACACCGCAAGAACCGGAGCAAATTGATTGGTCAGAGAGTGCGGCGCTGGGGCAGGACAAATCCGGCTGGAAAAAACTCTCCGCCAAAGAATCGGCGAATCTTTTGGATGAAATCCGGGCCTAGCGCAGGGAGAATTCCATGGAGCATTTTTGCGACACCAGTTTTCTTTGTGCTCTTTATGGGAAAGATGCCCACAGCGCCGCGGCGGAGCGATTTGTCCGGAGCCACAGAAAGGCCTTGTGGATTTCCCCCATGATCGATTTTGAGTTCACCAACGGGGTCAAACACAGGCTTTTCAGAAAAGTCCTCACCCGCTCCCAAGCGGACACGATGCTGGCCAATCTCCAGACCGACCTCAATGCCGGACGTTTGATTGTGCCGCCCTGCCCGATGTCGGACATTCTCGCAGAAGCCAAAAAACTGGCTCTACTCCATACGGAAACGGATGGTTACCGCAGTTTTGACATCCTTCATGTGGCCACCGCCTCGCGCATGAAAGCCTCGGGATTTCTGACATTTGACAGGAATCAGAGACGGCTGGCCGGGATTGCAGGACTGAAGCCTCCCGATTTCAATGGAAGCGATTTTTGACAAACAAATTATTTGTCATCCCCGAGACTCAAGTCCGCATCGGCGGTGATGGTCAGCCATTCGGCGGCGGCGACACAGTTGACTTGGGAAAACTCCAGCCCGTATCCGGCCCGGTCTTTGCCGAGACGGACTTCGCCGTGGTTTTTGAGTTCGAGGGGCAATTTGATCCGGGTCATGCGGCTGTGGGGGAGGGTGAATTTCGGATGAATGGTCACATGACCGAACCCCGGAATCCGGAGGCGGGCCTTCAACTCCACATCCTTCTGTTCATTCATCATGATGGCGATAATCGGCAGGGTCGGATCATCTTTATTCAGGACAAAACTGCCGTCGAGCTTGGCGGCGGTGGGCGCGAAAACCACGCCGATCGGGTCTTTGTCCTGCGCAGGTTCGGCAAAGGGTTTCTCCGGTTTCCCGAGTTGCGCATGAAACCCCACCTGCCCCTCGACCTGCACTGTTCCCGTCGCGTGGTATTGAATGATTTCATTCCCGTTGGTCGAGACCCGCGCTTTCATTGTGGCAATTTGCATCGTTCCATGGGTGGCAGGGGGATTGGCCAGCCAAATCTGGTAATACAGAGGGCCGACATTGCCATGAGCCAAATCACCGAACCGGCTTTTGCCGCGCAATGTGATGAGTTTATTCTCCAAGGGCATGTCATTGACCCGCGCCACTGCAAAGGCAAAACCCGCTTTGAAACACGAATGCCAATGTCCCGCCCCTCAAAACCCAACGCGTTGATTTTGTCCTGAAGCGACATTTGCCCCCAAGACTCCGATGGCACTATCGGACGGTCAGCCTCGCCGGATTGTTTTTCCAAATCCGCAAAAAGATGGATGCCACTGCGGGTAAAAAGCAGGCCTTGATAAACGACTTTTAAATCTGTTTCGATTTTGGGGAAGGTGAATTCCGTTTTGACATAAGGATCGCCCTCTTTGCCGCCGATTTTGATAATGACCTCCTGCTCCAGTGATGGCACGCGCACAGGAATATTCCTCTCAAAAGGCAATCTTAATCCCGGCCACGTCTCCGCATAATCGCGCACCATCATCCCGGAGACGCTGCCGAGCATTCCCCCCAGCGCAAATCGCACCGCGCCCACTCCCAGCGACGGCTGAAAAGAAATCGGCCGCACCCGAAAGAAAAAACCATCCTCCTTTTTCTCCAAAGCCAGAACCGCCGCCGCCTGTCCTCCGAATGACAAACCGCTGGAACCGTCATGATAGGCTCCCTCGATCCTGACCAAGGGGAACCCGTCCCTTAAATCCAGATTCAGCGCCCGAATCTCCAGTGTCGCACCATTCTCCAGCGTGATGGACCGGCCCCGGAGCACTTCGACGATTTTTTCGAGCACACCAGCGGAAATGAAAAACTCCACATCATAGGATTGGCGGGGGTCATCGGGGCGTTGAAGCCATTGGATCATTTGCGCGACATATTCCTGCTCGGCCTCGGCGACTTGGCGGGAGTATTCCCCGGCATTCTCGGACAACAAATGCCGACCCCAGAAATACAAGCCTCCACAAACAACGGCCAACACCAAAAGTGTGATTCCCAGTGACAAAAAAATTTTGGAGGAAGGCTGTTTCATTTTGAGTCTTCCCAGTATGCGCCAAAAAAGGGTTTGTTAGCCAGAGCAAATTGCCGCCCCGCATGTTCGATTCCTTGAATGATCAGCCACCCCGTGCTATTGTCTGCTCATGACCCAAGCGACCAATGTTTACGGCTCCCCTCTGGTGGCCTGTTGTTACGAGCCCATGACCGGATTTTATCGTGATGGATTCTGCCACACCGGGCCGGGCGACCATGGCCTGCACACAGTGTGCGCCGTGATGACCGATGATTTTCTGCGATTCTCCCGTGAGACGGGCAATGACCTCATCACACCGAGACCGGAGTTTCAATTTCCCGGACTCAAAGCCGGAGACAAATGGTGCTTGTGCGTCACCCGATGGGCCGAGGCTTTTCAGGCCGGATGCGCCCCGCAGGTGGTTCTGGAGGCCACACACATCTCCGCACTGGAATTCGTCTCGCTGGAGGAGCTCGAAGCGCACGCTTTCAAGTAATTTCCCATCCCGTGCGTTCCGCGCAATTTGCGGGGGGGCATTCAAACTCAAGCGGACAATTCAATTTTCCGAATTTCCACGCTTCCCCCGCGGAGGTCAAAGTAAGGTTTGCCATTTTTGACACCGACCACCCCATAGCCCGTCGCCGTGGACAGAAAACAGCGAAAATCACCCGTCTGAGTCGGCGCCATATGCAGAACTTTTTCAATCGCATCATAACGCGCCCCCGAATAAGCCCGGAGCAATCCATAACTGGTCAAAGCACGGGCATACCAAGAACCGCATTCATATTCGTTAAAAGGATTGCGCCGGACTCCATCATGGCGTTGACGCGCTGTGCGCACGATTTTGCGGGCCGGATCACTTTCTCCCAGAAGCATCAGGTGACCCGCCACATGGTATTCGAACCCAGTCCACACCTCGTTGCTGTATGGAAAGGGGAAAGTCAGCGCTCCCCCACGCGGCCACGTGCACAGAATCAATCCTCCGTCCCGGTCCAGAGCGTAACCCGGACGCTGGGGATTCGCATGATCCCAGAGAGTTTCCCGGAAATTATGCCGAATGACACTGAGAAGATGCTGACGCACTTTGTCCGGGTCGAGAATATCGGGCAAACCACACATGGCCGCCAGCCAAGCGCCGACCACACCCTCGGCCAGACATCCGTCGCCATACTGGTATTTTGGCCCCTCTTTTTTGAGCAATTCCAGGGCCTCGGGCGAATATTCAGTCCAGACAACCCCCCGTCTTTGATGCGGCGGGGGAGATTGGAGACCTTCTGTGCGCACTTGTTGAATGAAATATTCTCCATTCCATAACTCAGTCTCGACGAATGTGCGACCTTTCGAAGACAACTCCTCATACAACAAAGGCGAGTCCCCACAAGCGGGCGCCATGAGCGCTGCGGCTTTCAAGGCTCCAAGATAATGGGAGCAACACATCCCATTTGGCCCCCAGAATTCAATGTCGTATGTGTTATGATGGGGTTCCACGAGAATTCCACGGTGCTCGGGATCCCAAGTCCGAATGCAATAATCCAGGCTTTGCCGGACTTTCGGCCACAATCTGCGCAGCCATTCCGTGTCCCCGCTGATTCTCCAGTCGCGATAAACTTTCATGATTCCGCCGAGCTGCCCATCGGCGCGGCATCCACCCCGGCCCAAAACCCCTCCTGCGGACCAATGGGCAATGCCGCACGAAAGGTCTGATGCCCGCTGTCACTCTGGCTCGGGCCAAACTCCGTCTCTCTCATGGTTCGCTCCAAAGCGGGAAAAAGATGCGCCACAGCCTGGGCGTAATTCCAGACATGAGTGCAACTGCCTTCGCAACAACCCGTGGTGTCACTGCATCCCTCATAAGCCCAAATGCGTCCGTCCTTTTGCCGGAGCATGGTCGGGCTTTTCAATATGGAGAGGTTGGCGGAAACCGCTTCGATCATTTCCGGAGGCATGTCCGTGTCATGGAGTGCCTGACTGAATTTTTCGCTTTCTAGTCTCAAACGGTCATATTGATGGCGCCAATACCGCCTGATCTCTTCAATGCCCGAAAAATGTCCCGCATACCACGGTTGATGAAAATCCTCAGGATTCGGGTCGCATTTTGCGCCGTCGCAACAGGAATGTTGTCCGCCAAAATAAACATCCGAGAAAGGCACATACCATGACATCCGAATCACGATTTTGACACTCTGCCCAGGCGCCAAAGCAACAGGAACGTAAAGACTCGCCCCGGAACCGGACGCATCCTGCGGGTGCGCCTGCGCCTCGATGACTTCCCCTTTTTCCACAGACCGCCACGCCGCTGTCTGAGCATCCGACCAGCCGCCCCGGAACCAAGCCGCATTGACTTTTGTGTCCGGATGGGAGCATTCCACACAGAAATCCGCCTGATCCTGAGGACGGGCGGAATTGCCCGGTTGAGAAAAAACAAATCCTTTTTCAACTCCTCGAACATGCAGGCCGGGGCTTTCGCGCTGGAGAAAATGATTTTTGCTGTGGAATGAAAAAATGAATTCAATGCATTGCCCTGTCGGATTGGAAAACGCGTATTCGACTCCGGCCACTGGCAAACTGCTCTCATCGGCTTGGCCGGGCAGAAACGGGCTCCACCCGGAAATAACCGTGCTCAATGGCACAGCCTTGTCTTCCAGACAAACCTCCCCAAAAGGGAACCGGGAACGGAATGACGCATGCCGGAATCGCGGAAGTCCGTAGATTTTATTGAAATGCCCTCCGTTACCCGCGCTGTCAAATCCTGTCCCCCATGGGAAAAAAATTTTCCAATCCGGAGTGGGCCCCGCCAACAATCTGGCAATGCGATCACCGCCACATTTCACACTGATGGCTGCATACATGTAGGGTTCATGAAAAATCTGCGGCTTGTGATGGAGCGACATGTGCGAAAAGGTTCCCGTGCCGTCGAGACAGATCATGCCCGCTCCGAGTCCCCCCATGGGAAAAGCTGTGTAGTTAAGATTTTCACCCGAGTAGGAATCATTAAATGTGTGCGACATAATCAGCAGGTTAAATGTGTGACCTTATTATTCCGCATGAAACCCCATCGTTTGCAATCCCCTTTTCAAGAAAACCCGATCCTTCCACACAACCGAAAAGACAAAAACCTGAAGACCCAAGCAATCATTCTGTTTTCATCTTAAACAATCTCGAGATCATCTTTGTTTCCGAGTACGGGGAAAGCGGCATGTGGCTCGGTCTGATACCAGTACGCGACCGAGGAGATATCATCACGCAACTGAAGATAGCGACCTTCCGATCGCCAACCTAACGCTTGAATGGAGCAACGAAAATCCTCTTCGAAGCGGATGGGATCCATGATGTGCCAACGATACATGCCGTGGCGGCTCCCCGGCAGATTGTTTTCCGGCCCTTGGTTCTTGCCCATGAAGGAGCCTGTGAATTTTTCCTGAAATCCCCAAGCACCGCCGAAATAATCCTCCAGACCTGTGCCACAGATCGTGGGATATTCGCCATCGCCATCAAGCCAGGCTTTGAACTCGCCTTCGCCCCACCAGCCCTTGGCATTTTGTTGCCAGGTCATGAAGCAGCCGATGTATTGACCCCGTCCCTTGATCCCATCGAGAATGGTGTAATCCGTCTTGGGGTCATGGGGGCGTTCCTGTCGGAACTGGGCATGGAAATACGCCGCATCGGCCGGGACATCCGTGAATGCATAGTCAATGGTATAGAAAAACAGAAAACTATTATCAATGTGCCTGTTTTCGATGGTGATGCGTGCATGCTTGCGGAAAGGCATAGGCCAATACACATGCATGCTTTGCTTCGCATTGACTTGGATCGGCAATGAGGCAATATGGGTGTATTCCAACCAGCCTTGGCAGAAAAAATCGCCGAGAGGAGCTTCCACCGATGGCGTTTCCTCGTTGTCCCAATACATACGGACAATCAAGTTGCGAAACAGGTGGGGTTCCGCGGTCATCCAGATATGTTGGATGACTCCGGCTCCATCAATATCCATGAGATTGGTTTCTTTGCCGGGTTCAAGCTTGATACAAGGGCGCACTTTCCAACCTTTGCCAAGGTCGCGTGCTGCCGATTCGTGTCCTTTGCCTGCTTCCCAAGTCTGGCCAAGTTCAGTGACACCAGGAGGCGGCGAACCATACACCCCAGCTTTCGCCCCTCCCCCCTTTTCTCCATAAACATTTTCAGCCGTGATACTGCGGGTTTTCGCATTGCTGAGCATCATGAGATTGCCCAGCCCGTGATTGAATCCGTTTTGCCACATAGGTTTATCTCCCATCTGATTGCTATCGCAGAAAACATTTTTCAAACCTCAGAGAACCATGATCACAAAAAGACTTTTTTGTTTCTCATCTGTATTGCCTCCGTGTCTTTATTACTCCCTTCTTCAAATTCCTCAAATAATCTCCAACTCATCCACATTGCCCAATGGTTGAAATGGAGCGGTGGGCAGGGTTTGATACCAGAAGGCCGTCGAGCAAATGTCATCCTTCAAAGGCAGGTAACGTCCCCCTTCACGCCATCCTAAAGCCTGAATCGTAATCCTCAAATCCTTTTCGAACCGGACGGGATCCATGACATGCCAGCGGTAAAGGCTGAAACGTGTTTGGCTCCGGTATGTGCCATCGGGTTTATCGATGTGCATTCCGGAATAAGGGGTGGAAAAGTTGATGTATTGACCATTGATATCAAAATTCCATGCCCCACAGAAATAATCCTCCGTGCCCGTGCCGCAGATGGTTGGAAATTGAGTGTCGCCATCCAGAAAAAACTTAATTTCCCCTTCTCCCCACCATCCGGAGTTATTCACTCCCCACCCCATGACTGTGCCGACGTATTGCCCCTTGCCTTGAACACCATCGACAATGGTGTGAACCCCCTTGTAAGGCACGGGATTGGTGCGGCGGAACTGCGCGTGGAAGTAGGCACAATCCTCGGGAACATCCGTCAGGGTGTAATCAATCTGGTAATACATCACTCGTTCCTTGTCTAAACTGCGATTTTCAAGCGTGAGCCGGCCCCGTTTCCGGAAGGGCATTTCCCAATAACAATTGAATGCGTTTTTCGGATTCACACAGACCGCCAGGCTTTGGATCATCGGAGCAATTGTTTCGGAGAAGCAATTAATAGACCCCATTTCCTGCTTCCATGGGGCGGCAAAGAAATCTTGAAGTGGCGCTTCCACGGAAGGGATATCCTGATCATCCCAATATATCCGGAGGATCGATTCGCGGCCATAGTTGCCCGTAATCCAAATGTGCTGGATTGCGCCGCTGCCATTAATGTCGGCCAGAGTGATAGTTTCCCCAGGTTTGACGATTACACTAGGACTGACCTTCCATCCCTGCCCCAGATCACGGGCGCAATTTTTACCGGTTCCCTCCGTAGCCATTCCCCCTTTGCCTTTTTCTCCCGTTGTATTTTCCATGCTGATGGAACGGGTTTGAGCGTTTGACAGCCGTGACAAATTACCGAGATTCATACCAAGTCCATTGAATGACATATTTTGATTCCTTGTGAGAATTTAAAGTTTCCATCCCATCATATCATCCCTATACGAAATGTGTATGGACAGAATGATGTTTGATTTGTATTATCTTCTGATTGCGCCATATCAGAACATTTTTCAAAACACCCCCGGTTGACACTCCACAACTCTCAATCCACGCGCTCGGCACAAATGAATTCATGCCCCCTTGCATCATTGACCGCCCCAAGGGAACTGGCGACTGGTTGCTGATGTTCTTCCACGAGCCAGTCCTTCTTGAGTGGAACCGGGAACGTCTGTGGACGGCAAATTCCCAACTCATGATTTGGAGTCCCGATCAGAGCCATTACTATGGAAATCCACACCGGCGGTGGAATCACTCCTGGGCTCATGTGAATGGATCCATGCCGCGCAATTTGCTCCCACGTTTGAAAATTCCAATCAATGAGCCAATTTCTCTGTCCGAACCCCATTTTTCGAAAAACACATCCTGATGATCAATGAAGAAATTCGAGAACATCATTCTGTATCAGGCCAAATCGTGGTGAATTTATTTGAAAATTTGTTGATCTCAATTCAGCGGGACATCACAACCTTCTCACGGTCATCCCCTATTCCTGAAAAATTCCTCAAACTCAAACACGAACTGGAAACGCAATTTGCCCAGCCGGTTCGACTGAAGCAACTCGCCGCCCGTGTCGGATTGTCTGTTCCCCATTTCTGTTTTGAATTCAAACGCCACTTTGGGGTGTCCGCCATCGACTACGTCATCCAACTCCGACTCCATCAGGCATCTTTCCTTCTGAAAAACCGCAATCGAACTGTTGCAGACATCGCGGCAGAGGTAGGTTATGAGGATTTGTATTATTTTTCGAAGCTCTACAAAAAATATTATGGGTATAGCCCGCGCTCCATCCGTAAGCTGTGACCCCATCACCAAACGTTTCGTCATTACAAGGCCTTTCCCTTCAGACGAATTTTCCCCTTTCCATCCTCCTCAACGGGATAAAAAAGCGCATAATCATGAGGCTGGGCGGAATTCTGGTGCAGAGCCATCATGAGCTGGCCATCCAATGACTCAAAGAGCATCGGGTGCCCCGCATCGTGGGACACCAGCAGCTCGGAATCATGAACCCAAGGCCCGGTGACCTGCCCACCGGGAGCACGGGCCGTCGCGACAAAATAACCCTGCTGTCCGTAGCTGCTCCAGAGCATGAGCAGCTCCCCCTTCCGGTTGCGACGCAGGCATGGCCCATCGGTGACGTAATTCTCCTCGGGATTGCGTTTCACCTGTGAACACGACGCCGCATCGAACAGCAGGACAGGTTTACCCAAAGCCGTGCGCAAATCCTGACTGAGCTCAATTGCACACATCGTGCCATTCTTGATCTGCGTCCACTCGTGGCAATACACCATCCATGGCTTTCCCTGTTCATCGACAAAGAGAGTTCCATCCAGACATTCATCCTTGGACGGAGTCACCGGCCCATCGCTCCAAGGAGTGAAGGGTTTGTCCGGCGCATCGGAAACCAGAATTTGTGTCCCTCTGGCCACCCCCGGCGCCTTGAAGCTGGCGAACATATGCCAGCGTCCCTGATAAAAATGCACTTCCGGCGCCCAAAAATTCTCGTGCGACCAAAAAAATTCCTCAGGCTTAAATGCTGGAAAGGGCCCGTCCCACTCGCGCAAATTGCGCGAGGTGTAGTAGTCAAAGCCCTCACAACGCCCCTGCCAGACATTCGGGTCAGTGGAACCGAACATGTAATACAAACCTTTGTCCCGATTCGTCACGATGTAGGGATCACGAATAAAAATCTCCTGAGTGTTTTTCATAAAAGATTGGTCTGGTTCTTATTCATGAGTCTTCAATGTATAAACACCCAGACTGCCGGGTGGGAGGAGGATTTTCTCTCCTTCGACGGAATGAGGAATGACGCACTCTGGTCGGTCCAGTGTATTGGCTGCGGTCAAATCCTGATGGTGCAGAATCTTCCCTGACTTGAGTTTAAAATTCATCCCGGGCAGGGAGAGTTCACACTCCACGGGGCGAACCGGATCGCGGTTGATCAGATTGACAACGATGTGATTGGGGTGAATGGTCGCCGACGCATCCACCCAAGCCACTTGCGGATAAAATTTCCCAGGAAAACTCTCTCCATCCACCCATGTGTCCACTGCCGCTCCTCCCCGGTTTTCCAGATACATCTCCTGGACATAACTGATCGTTTGTCGCGCAAACCGCGCAGTTCCTTCTTCAGCGAGAAGGGCTGCCAGAACATTGACCAACTGGGCGTGATTCGAAACTAGGGCAATGTCGGCATGGCGAATGAATGCGTTAAAGTAGGCCGCCATTTGCAGCGCATCGATCATCGTGTAGGACTCGGAAAGTTTCGCCTCGCCGAATGATTTATACCACGGCCCGTATTCGTCCAGCGCCACGCCGATGGGTTTGCGATGGGGCTGCAAATGACTGACGAATCGAATCTCCCCGCGCATCACGCGGTAAGCATCATCGATTTCCATCATGTATTCGGAGAGATGGGCGAGCAATTTGCCCGGCTCCATATCTTTCCACTGGCCGACGCAATTGCCTTTGGCCATCAGTCCGATGTAATGATGCATGGAAATCGCGTCCACATATTCATACAACTTTTCAAGCACCTCCCGGTTCCAGTCCCGATTCTCCCTCATGAGCGGAAAATGATTTCCGCAAAAGACCAGCTTGATGTTCGGATCGGCCTGCTTCATGGCCCGCGCATACTCCCGTGCCCGGCGAATGTAATCGCTGGCATTTTCAGCATGGCCAAATTCCCATGGGCCGCTGATTTCATTCCCGAGCGCCCACCATGTGACCCGATGGGGTTCGGAATATCCATGCGCCACGCGCAAGTCAGCCCAGCGACTGCCCTTCTCGTGATTGCAATACTCAACCCAATCCCGCGCTTCCTCGGGGCTGCCACTGCCCATATTCACGCAGATGTAAGGTTCGGCACCAACCTTCCGGCACCAGCTGATCAATTCATTTGTGCCAAAGGTGTTCAATTCCGGCCAACCCATGCATTGCCCGTTGAAATTCGCCGCGCCATAACGGGTCAGCGGTCGCGACTCCTTCGGCCCGACTCCATCGCGCCAGTGATAATAAGGAGCGAAACATCCACCGGGAAAACGAACCATCGACACCCCCATGGCACGGGCCGCCGCCATCACATCGGCGCGAAAACCCTCCTCATCAGACGCCGGACTCGCCGGATCATAAACCCCGCCGTAAATGCAATCCTGCAAGTTCTCGATGAAACTGCCAAAAACCAGCGGGCTCAAATCCCCAATCTTGCGGCGGGGATTGATATGGATGGTTGTTTTCATTGATCACGCTTTTAACGGCACACGCAAAATCGTCACTGAGCACGGAGGCAGGCGACGCGTCATCTGTGAGGCCAGCCCGGTTGCCTCCCTTTCGGCGGGAATAATCCGTGTCGGGTTCTCCAACGTGTTTTCCGCGAGCACATCCGGATCGGCGCAGATAATCTCCCGGCCCGTGGAGGCAATTTGAGTGTCGGCCCCGATGTCGATCTGGACATCCTGCGTCTCATTGAGCGCATTGACCAGCTTGAGAATCACTTCCCGCTTCGTTTCATCAAGTGTGGCGGACGCGGATAAAGAGGGCCATTTCAGACAGGCGGCTTCCTGCATGAATTCCCCATCGAGATAGGTGCGGATACTTTCCTCGCTGACGACGAGTTTCATGTCATACCAGCGGCCTTCCTCCAGGGTGAAACGCTTGAGCTGAGTCAGCAATGCGCCACTGCCATTGGAGAACTGCTCGATCCCGGTCTGCCCATTGTTCCATCCATACTGCCAGCGGTAGTGGTTCTCCGGATTCTTGGTGTTGAACGCCAGCATGACACCATTGCCCTCAATCAATCGTGCCCGGCATGTCACCGTGTAGTCTTTCCAGTTTTTGTCTTCCAACAGGCATAAATGATTTTGCCCATACTCACACTGGCGCAAAGCCCCGTCGTGAAACTCCCATTTTCCGGAGCTTGGCTTGAGTCCTTTAAAATCCCCTGTCAGCGGATTCTCGTACAGAACCTCCCCTCCACTGGAGACGACCTTCAAATCCTTGTATTCGGAAATCGCCTGCCAGGTTCCGAAACCCACACCGCCCGATGTCGCGCCTTCCTCCACCGGACACTCCACCTTGATGTCGAGCACCTGGTCGCCCGCATTCTCCGCAAAAATCTTTTGCACATAGTAGGAGGGAATGCCGCAGACACGGCGGTTGTCGAATTGGATCAGGTCGGGATTCCAAGATCGGTCATTCACATTCACAAAAAGCGGCGCGTAGGAACTCATCGTCACCACATCGCTGTTGCGTTCCAACCCGGTCAGGAAAGCCGCCTCCCCCACTGCGCCGCGCAAATTGCCCCGGCCTGCACCCGCCCCTACGACAGCATATTCCCCGACATACACCTTCGGGCCGCGGCGGTCGGCCTTGTCATATTTTCCGGACAACGTGTGAAAGTATCCATCGTGCGCGTAGAAGTGATCGTCGATGACATCGACCCGCGCATGTTCCATTTTTTCATTGGCGATGAGAATGAGCTCAGGATGCTTCCGGCTGAGTGCTTCGTAGAACATTTTGTATCGTTTCTCATACTCCGGGCCCATGTTCTCGTTGCCGATTTCCAGATACTTGAGCGGGAAGGGTTCCGGGTGGCCGGCAGCGGCGCGCTTGGCCCCCCACACGGAATTCACCGGGCCAGTCGCATACTCAATCGCGTCGAGCGTGTCCTGAATCAGCGACTCGACCTTCTCCAAGGACATGAATTCCTCCCCGCGCATCTGGCAGGTGATCCCGCAGTTGAAAACATACATGCCCGCCGCGCCAATATCCTCGCAGAGTTCCAGATACTCATGAAAGCCGAGACCGTTGGTCACGCGGTATTGCCACAAGTTCCAATGCCCCCGCCGCAAATGCACCGGGCCGATGGTGGCTTTCCAGTCGTAGGCGGTTTCACAGCTGAATCCCTCGACAAAACATCCGCCGGGGAAACGAAGGAATGCCGGATGCAACCCTTTGAGCATGTTGACCAGATCGGGCCTGAGCCCGTTGGGGCGCTGTTTGTGGGTATTCACGGGAAAAAGCGAGACATAGCCGAACCAATGTGTTCCGGCATCCGCAGTGGCCAGTTGCAATTTGCCGGCGGCGTCTGTGGCCGACGCCTGAATGACCGCCTCATACCTGACCCACTCGCCTTCCTCGATCGGTTGCAGGTCTGTCTGTCCAATTGCATGGCCTTTGCCATCCAGCAAAGCCCCTTTGAGTGAAAAAGGTTTCACGTTTGGCGATTTGGCAAAGACCGTCAGCCGGTAGGATTCGCCCGCGACAAAAGACATTCCCCAGAACCCCTCGTTGACGATGCCGGCACTGCCGGAACCTTCCCCCACCTCCAGCCGGAGAGAACGCGGATTGCCCGGCGCGAGGAATTCCAGATCATCCGCACTCATCTCCGCCTTCCTCGGGCCCTCCACAAAAAGATGCCATCCCGGCAAATCGCCCTCGGGCATCAGGATGTCGAATCCTTTTGCCGACGGGCTATGAAAGACATTGCGCTCTTTGGGCCGGCAGCGGGCAGGAATCACCGCATCCGAAAAGGAGCGGTTACGCACCATCTCAGCGTAAATGCCGCCATCTCCGGCATGATTGATTTCCTCAAAGAAAAGGCCGTAAAGCGTGGGGCTGACTGGAAAGAGCGGCCTGCTCACATCGACGATGATTTTGCTGGGGGTCATATTGAAAAAAATCCCATCCCTCTCCTGAAAAGTCCATGCACACGACGATTGAATATTTGACTTATCCTTTTATCTGAGGATCAGCCCGCGAAGGCCAAACACGGGATTATGACGGGAGATTTTTGTGTTCCGGAGCAGCGGCGGCATCCCGCTCATTCTCGAAACGGCGCAGGGTTCTGAGGGAATAATGCCCCACGCCATAGATCAGTCCCATCGGGAAAAGGAGCATGAAAAGCACGCTGTAGGAAAAGCCTTTCTGCACTTGCCCCATGTCACGGCCATTGGCCCGGGTGGTTTGTTTGCATCCCGGACAGGCATGGGCGCTCCCGGTGGCGAAAACCACGAAAGCAGCCACGACAATGATGAAAGTCTTTATGCGCACGATCAAAATATAACCTCTGACCTCCTCCAAAAACAAGCCGCTTTTTCAGGCAAAACAGAACCGCTTTTAACGCCCCGCTCCGGCGTAATGGTAGAGCATCCAATAAATCACCACCCCGGTCACGGAGATATACATCCACACGGGCCAAACCCAACGGGCGAACTTTTTGTGTTTGTCCCAATTCTTTTTGATGGCGAAATAAAGCAGCGCAAAAATAAACGGCAAAACCACCATGGCCAGAATCGTGTGGCTGGTGAGAATGGTCAGATAAATGGTTCGGGAAAAATCCTCAAGCGGATAGCGGGTCACATTCCCCTCTTTCATGTAATGATAAAAAAGGTAAAATCCCAGAAAGACCGCCGACACCGCAAATGCCGCCGCCATGGTGATGCCATGGGCTTTTTTATGGCCGCGTTTGATCAGAATGTAGCCAGTTCCCAGCAGAATGGTGGTCAATGCATTCAGCGAAGCGTTGATCGTGGGAAAAATGGAAAGGTCCATGGGTTTATTTCAATCCTCCTTCGCGCATGAGAAAGCCAATGTCCATGGCGAGTTTCTGCAAAGCCTCGGGTTCAGACCCATCGTAATAACCCCGGATCATGCCGTGGGCGTCCACAAGGACAAGCCGGGAACTGTGCAGATATTTGCCGTCCATGGGAATGGCTTCCGGGGGATTTTCAGCAACCGGCAAAAGGAAACTTTTCTCCGCCAGCCGATGCACGTCGCGGAGGTCACCGGTCAGAAAAAGCCACATGCGCGGATCGGCCTGAAATCGTTTTGCATATTCGGTCAGCACCTCCGGGGTGTCGGTGTGAGGATCGATGCTGAATGTCACCAGCCGCACATCCCGGGTTTTGCGCAGGATGTGCTGGAGTTGCGCAAATTGCGCGGACATATTGTGGCAGATGCCGGGGCACTCGGTGAAAATGAAATTGGCGACCCAGATTTTGCCCTGCAAGTCTTTGTTGGAAACCGTTTCTCCACTGCGCTCGGTCATGGTGAAAGGCTCCACAGTGCGGAGATTGGGCAAATTGCCCTTGCTGGTCAGGTAAAAGGATTTCCACGACCGGAAAGCAAAAAGCGCGAGCAAACCGGCGACAAACACCACCAGCACCGTCCAGATCACGGCCCGGAAATGGGGGTTCGACGGCCTCACATTTTTCGGTTGATTTTGAGCGTCATCCATACACAAATGATTAAAAGCACAATCGTTGAAAGGGCCGTGACCGTCAATGACAGCCCGAGTGAAGGCAGGGCGATTCCCTCAGGCGGAGCGCTGCCGAGAAAGTGACGAACCGCTGACAGCGCGTAATAAAGGGGATTGAGATGAATGATCCATCCGATCCAAGTGGCCGAACCCGACGGCGGGAAAAGCGCGCCGGACAAGAGCCACAGCGGAATCAGAAAGACATTCATGATCGCATGAAATCCCATCGTCGAGTCCATGGGCCAAGCAATCACATACCCGAGCGCCGTCAACCCGATGCCGGTCAGGAAAAGCGCTCCGACCAGCGGCGCAATTTGCGCGGGGGCAATCGTGACTCCGGCCATGGGCGCAAAAACACAGAAAAGAACCGCCTGCATGAGGGCCAGAATCGCGCCGCCGAGCACTTTGCCCCCCACGATGGCCAGAGGGTGAACCGGGGCGACGAGAACGCCCTGCAGGAACCCCTCGCGCCTGTCCTCAATAATCGAAATCGTCGAGAAAATCGCAGTGAAAAGCACGATCAAAACCAGTGTTCCGGGGAAAAAATAGGCGAGATACCCCCCGGGGGTCTCCGTGCCTGTCGGATTGAATGAATCCCCCACGCCCGCGCCGATGAGCACCCAGAAAACCAGCGGGGTCAGGAATGCTCCCGTGATGCGGTTGCGTTGGCGGAGGAATCGCGTGATTTCACGTCCGAGCAAGGCAAGGCAAGGTTTGACGACAAGCAGGTGATTCATGCGGCCTTCTCCTGGCTCTGAGCAAAGCTCTTTCCGGTCAGCTTGAAAAACACCTCGTCGAGACTGGTTCGGGACAGCGTCACCGACCCGATCTCCCGCGCAAATTGCCCCATGACAGCGGCCACGATCCCGGCTCCCTCGGTGGAACCCACCTCGACGCGCAAATGATCTGGCTTTGACTCCATGGCCAGTGAACCGAATCGCTCTGAAACAAACCGCGCAATTTGCTCTGTGTGATGAGTGTGAATGCACAATACATCGTGGGGATAACGGCGAATCAACTCCTCCGGAGATTCATCAGCCACGACCCGGCCCTCATCCAAAATCAATGTTCGATCCGATTTTTCAGCTTCTTCCATCAGATGCGTGGTGATGAGAATCGTCACACGATCCCGATCACGGAGTTCGACGAGCGAGTCCCATAATTCCGCCCGGGAACGCGGATCGAGTCCGGTGCTGGGTTCATCCAAAATGAGCAAAGCGGGGCCGTGCAAAAGAGCCTTTGCGATCTCCACCCGTCGCGCCAAGCCACCCGAAAGGGTTTCCACCCGTTCCTGCGCACGATCCGCCACGCGGAGGCGCTCCAACCAGGCTTGAATCCGTTTGTCCCGTTCCTGCCCCGATAATCCGTAGAGTGCGGCATGGCAACGAAGGTTCTCCCGCACCGTGAGTTTTTTGTCCAAGCTCGGAGACTGGAAGACAACACCCAAGAATGGCCGCACTGGGGCAGCGCCCGCCCGATAGTCCACTCCCTTGCAGATCATGTCTCCGGATTGCAATGGCACCAGTGTCGAGAGCAATTTGAACAGGGTCGATTTGCCGCTGCCATTGGGGCCGAGAATGGCCATGATCTGGCCGGAGCCCACGGAAAAGGAAACCCGATCCAATGCCGGGCGTTTCCCATAAGCAAAGGAGATTTGACGAATTCCCAAAATCGTGTTGTTTTCAGTCATGGTTTTTCCTCAGAAAAAGCGCCCCGAATCTCGACTATTCCCCCCGCAATGTCAAACGAGATAACCCCGCCCCGCCCGGATTATTCCATCCGCAAAGCCGTGGCGCACCTGAGGCACGGACTCGCGCTCAAGTGTCCCTTGTGCGGTCAGCACCCGATTTTTCCACCCCTGTCCAAAACCCGCTCCTTTTTTGATTGGTTCCAGCCGCTCGACGGCTGCCCGAAATGCGGTTACGCCTATGAGCGTGAACCGGGTTATTTTCTTTTGGCCACTTGGGGCGGCATGTATGGATTCGGCTCGCTTTTCGGGTTGTGCCTCTACGTCGTCATCGTAAAAATCATTCGTCCAGAATTCAGCTGGATCTGGCAACTTGTCCTGATCTGCGTGGCGGCGGCCCTCTTTTGTTTCCTGACCGCCCGCCATGTGAAATCCCTTTTCATCGCCTTCGACCGCTTCTGGGATCAGGACACGACCCGCTAGGCCCCCCCCCGAGTTTCCCGCCTCCAAGTGCGATGTGCCCATCTGCGTGCAATTTGCCTCTCACAAAGGCACAGGGGCACGGAGAGAGCAGTTCATCGTGCAGGGTGCTTCAGTGCGGAGTTTTTTTACAAGTGGGGCAAGCAGGAGCTTGGCCCCTCCAATGATAAAAAATCTTCGGATGACTGCGCTGGCCCTAGAAAAGGCCCCAGATGGCGCGGCCCACGGGCATGAAAACTTTGCCCACGAGGTCGAAATACAAGAGGGCAAAAAGTCCGACCCAGACAATATCGACGAAGTGCCAGTAAAGTCCGGCGTTGTCGAAAAAGAGATGGCGTTCCTTCGTGAATTTTCCGCTCAGCACGCCGAAAAATGTCCAGATCAGGAGCAAGACCCCGATGATCACGTGCGCACCGTGGAATCCGGTCAATGCGAAAAAAGTCGCCCCGTAGATGCCATCTTGGAAAAGCACATTCTGATCGACAATGAGATAATACCATTCATACGCCTGACCGGAGAGGAAAACCATTCCCATCACAATCGTCAGCAAAAGCCATTTGGCGGGATTTTTTCCCGCCTTGATGGCGACCTCGGCAAAGTGAAAGGCGAAACTGCTCCCGATCAGGATGGCGGTATTCACCAGCATCAGGACATTGATCACCGACATCGGCCAGTGGAACATGTAGGAATACTTGCCTTCCGGGGGCCATTCGGGCGCCATCCAGCGCAGAACAATGTAGCCGCCGATCAACCCGGCAAAAAGCATCGCTTCGGACGCCAGAAAAATGATCATGCCAAAGCGGGAACGCGTCTTTTCCGCCTTTAATTCAAACTCGATTTCTTCTGCTGTCAGTGTGGCCGTGGACATATAGGGGTATTCCTCTAATGGGGTTTCAATAGGATAAACAAAAGACTTGCGGAGAAAAGGGCAACAATGAATATCAGGAGCCCCCACGCGAGGCGGCGCTTGTTTTGTCGGAGTTTTTCCTGCGGATTCATCGCGGTGCCTTTTTTCCGGTTAAAATTTATTCCAGACCAACCATGCCAGCAAAAGCGGCAGATAAATGACTGATCCAATAAAAAGTTTGCGCGCCGTCACCGGGTTCGGGCGGCGATGAATCCCCATGCCAGCCAGGCATATCCCAGCCCCAGCGCCAGAGCGCCGGGGAAAAAGAGGGAGCGCACCATGAGATACATCGCCGGGAAAAGGCTGACTGGCAGAAGCGCGACGGCATAGGCAAACGCCTGCCGCGAGGTGATCCGTCCATCCGGATCATCCAGAGTGAGCATGCGGAATCCCGCTCTGGCATAATCCTCCCGATACAACCATGCGATGGCCAGAAAATGCGGCATCTGCCACAGGAAAAGAATCGCAAAAAGATACCAAGCCTCGGCGGACAATCCTCCAGAAGCCGCTGCCCATCCGATGACCGGGGGCAAGGCTCCCGGCACCGCACCGACGAGGGTATTCAATGATGATGTCTTTTTCATCGGCGTGTAAACAAAGACATAAAGCACAAGGGTCAACGCCGCAAAAGTCGCGGCGGGCAGATTCACGGCAAACCCCAGCCAACACATTCCCGCAATGGATGTCACACAGGCAAACAGCATGACCTCATCCGCATTCAATCTGCCCGATGGCAGCGGACGGTCAGCGGTGCGTTTCATCAGCGCGTCGGAGTCGCGTTCGAGGAATTGGTTAAAGGCGCTCGCTCCGGCGGCCACGAGCGCGGTTCCGATCATCGTGTGGAAAAGAAGGACAAGATCGACTGAACCCCGCGCACCGAGGTAAAACCCCGCCCAAGTGGTCATCAGCACGAGCAGGGTCAGCCGCGCCTTGCAAACTTCAGTCCACTCCCGCACCCACACGGACAGCGGCGAAAAGAAAGGGGTCGCGTCAAAAGTTCCGGTTTTCATGCGTTTTGCCTCACAGCTTCGAGTCCGGTGGAGGATTCCTCATTGGCTGGCGCCATCACCCCTTCAGATTGCGCGGCACGATAAAAAACAATCACGAGCAGTCCGCACAAAAGAAGCAGCAATGCGCCCCCCAGCACATGGGCTGTGGCGATGTCAGCGGCCTTATTCGACAAAACAGTCCATGCCCCCAGCGCAAATTGCGCGGTGACACCGGCGATCAGGGCAATGGCGGCGAAGCGGGCAAATCGGGTTCCGGGCATGGCTTTCAGGATTTTTACAGCGTATCCGATGACCAGGGCGGCCACCACACAGGCCATGGCACGATGAACCATGTGCAGATGAATCTGTCCGATGGTCACGGGCATCAGATTGTTTTGCTGGCGGGTTAGATTGATTTCCTCAAGGGCGGAAACATTCGTGGACGGCCAGACCTGTCCGTAGGCCAGAGGAAAATCCGGCACAGCCAGACCATTGTGCTGATGCCGCATCGCCGCGCCGAGCATGAGCTGGACAAAAATCACCAGAGCCACCCAGCAGCCAAACCGTGCCAGCCTCGCGGAGGAATTCCTCACCACCGGAGCAAATTGCGCGGTGGCAACTGTCGCCCCCCAACGAATCCAGCTTTTGGACAGAAAAAGCGCGATCGCCGCCACCAGCAGGAGAAAGGCCTGAGCGAGACAACCATGGATTAATCCCAGAAAGTTATTCAACTCCGTCACGCGCAAACCGCCGAGGATTCCCTGAATAATCACCATCACCAAAGCGGCCGAACCCGTCCAACACAGCCAAGGTCTCTCCTGCTTTTCCCGGCTCAACCAGAGCCACAAGCACAGCCCGATCATCATGAATCCCAACCCGCTGGCCACGATCCGGTGCGTGTGCTCGTAAAAAATCGCACGGTCACCGAACCACCGTGAAAACGGAAAAAGAAACATATTGTAGCCGTAGCTCGTCGGCCAATCAGGCACGGCCAAACCGGAACCCGTGCTGGTGACGACCCCGCCGATGCCGATCAAAACCAATGTCACCACCACACACAAAAGCGCATACAGGTGAAGCAACCTGCGCGTCAGTCCGTAGGGCTGGATTTGCTTGTTCATCTTCAAAAATCAATTTCTCGCCCTGAAAAATTCATGTCCGGGGAATTCACTTGCCGGAAGGAAAATCCCTTTATCCTCCCCAGGGGCTCCACCCGCTAATGAGCCGCGGCAAGAGCCTGACTCATCTTGCGTGAATCCTCCTCGTCGAGTTTTTCATCCTGAGGCAGATAATCTTTTTTCAGGCCCGGCACGCTGTATTCATACGGCCCATGATAGACATGGGGGATTTTCGGGAAATTCCCGTGTCCGATCGGATTGGTCAGAGTCCATTCCAAAGTGGTCGCCTGCCAAGGATTGGCCGGAGCGGCCTTGCCTTTGAAAAGGCTGCGGAAAAAATTGTAGAAGAAAACAATTTGCACCAATCCGAGGCCGATGGCCGCCAAGGTGACAAATTGATTCACCGGCTGCAAATTGCGCAGGTGCTCGTAAACGGTCGGGTCCGCGATCCGGCGCATCATTCCCGCCAGCCCCAGATTGTGCATAGGGAAAAAGGTGAGGTTGAAAAACACCAGCGTCAGCCAAAAATGCAATTTGCCCAGCCCTTCGTCGAACATTTTGCCGAACATTTTTGGGAACCAGTAGTAGATGCCCGCGAACATGGCAAACATGGATCCGCCGAAAAGCACGTAGTGGAAATGGGCCACGACGAAATAAGTGTGGTGGACAAAGAGATTCACCGGCGTGGACGCCAGGAAAATGCCGCTCAAACCGCCAATGATGAACATCGACACAAAGGCAAGGGAAAAGAGCATCGGTGTCGTGAACCGGATATTGCCGCCCCAGATCGTGCCCAACCAGTTAAAGACCTTGATGGCGGAAGGAACCGCAATCAACATCGTCGAGGCCGCAAAGAATTCAGACAGCCCCAACGCCATGCCGCTGACGAACATGTGGTGTCCCCAGACGATGAACCCGAGGAATCCGATGGCGACCATCGCGTAAACCATCGCCTTGTAACCGAAGATCGGTTTGCGCGCGAAAGGCGAGAGAATGTCCGAGGCCACACCCATCGCCGGAAGAATCATAATGTAAACCTCCGGATGCCCAAAGAACCAGAAAAGATGCTGCCACAGCAGAGGATCACCGCCGCCCTCAGGCAGGAAGAAGCTGGTTCCGAAATTCAGGTCAAAAAAGAGCATGCAGCCCGCCGCCGAGAGAACCGGAACGGCCAACAGCAACAAAATCGAAGTCACAAAAAGCGACCAGACCGTCAGGGACAATCTGAAAAGCCCCATTCCCGGCGCGCGCATCAGCAGGGTCGTGGTCACGTAATTGACCGCCCCTGCGATGGAGGCCAATCCATTGACGAAAATGCCCAGAATCCAAAGGCTCTGCCCCATGGCCGTGAGATTGTAGGAACCCACCGCGCTCAAGGGCGCGTAAGCCGTCCACCCGGAATTTGCCGCCCCACCCGGAACAAAGAAGCTCCGCCAGCATGATGATGCCGGACGCGAAATTAAAGCCAGTAAGACACCCCGTTGAGCACCGGAAACGCCATGTCCTTGGCCCCGATATGAGTGGAATGACAAAATTCCCGAAAGCGCCAATGAGCAGCGGCATGATCACCAAAAAGACCATGATCGTCGCATGCATCGTAAAGAGCATGTTGTAAAAGCCCGGCTGAATGATCCCGTCAATCACATAAGGGGCGTGAAGAAATTGCCCCAGAATCGGGAGCGGGGTGCCCGGAAATCCGATCTGCCAACGCACCAGCAGGGCCAGAAACCCGCCGATTAAAAGGAAAAACAAACTCGTAAAGAGGTATTGCAACCCGATCATCTTGTGGTCGGTGGAGAAAATGTAGGTGCGGAAAAACCCGAGCTTGTGCTCGTCACCATGGTGCCCGCCGTCGTGATGGGCGGACGCGGGGGCGTGGGGGGCTGTCGTGCTGCTCATGAATCAATCCTTTTATTGCGGTTGGGCCATTGCGACGGGCTGTTCGGGCTTGGGCAGGAAATCTTTGAGCCATTCCTGATACTCCTCGTCGCTGACAATGGAAATTTTGGCCTTCATATTGTAATGCCCGGCTCCGCAGAGCTGATTGCAGGCGAGGTCATAGGCGCCCGTCTCGGTGGTGACGAACCACACCCAGTCGATCGTGCGTCCGGGAACCATGTCCTGATAGAGACGGAAAGACGGAACATAAAAGGCATGAATCACATCGCGTGACCGCATCAGCACATGGATCGGACGCCCCACCGGAATGGTCATGTCGTTATAGGTGACAAAATCATCCGCGCCCGCCGGATCATTCGCGTCGAGCCCCAGCTTGTTGTCCTTCGACATGGCCACGTCGCTGGCGGCCCCGAGCTTTCCATCGGGCCCTGGGTAACGCACGTTGAACCCGTATTGTTCCGCCGTCACCTCGATGGTAATCGCATCCTCTGGCGGGGTTTGATGGAATTCTTTCCAAAGATGATTGCTCCAGAAGAAAAGCCCGAAAAAAATCAGGGTCGGAATCGTCGTCCAAACAATCTCAAACTTGTTATTTCCATGACTGTAAACCGCTTGGCGTTTACGGTTAAAGCGGTATTTGACGCAGTAATAAATCAGCAAAAACTGGGTCGCGACGAAAACCGCCCCGGTCAGCCAAAAAATAAAGTAAAAAACCTTGTCCACCTCCTGCCCGCGGGTCGTGATGACCGGCGGCAACCACCAGAGATTGTCGGTGCGTCCGGCGGCGGTGGCATCCATGAGGAAAAAGCCCAGCGCCATGGCAAAAATAGTGACAAAAAGTGTCATTCTGCGTCTTGAGATCATCTTTTAGATCGTTAATTCCCAAGGCCCAAAAGTCAAGGACACATTGTGAAATTTTTCACGTTCTCAAGATGCCCACTCTCTTTTTTGTCCGAATTCCTTGTCTGTTCCCCACTTTTCCAAGCGGCTCATGCCGATCAGTCATTGTCGCCCCATGAGACGGCTTTCAATCTGCATCACCATGACATTGCGCGACCAGTGATGCTCAATGGCTTTTTGGGCGTAAAACAGGCGTTCTGACGGTGTTTTGAGTTTGGTCAGCAGCACGAGATTATGGCCCCATGGCAATTGTCCAACAGGCTGTTGGACAATTTGCTCATTCGGCCAGGCATCCGCGAAAGCCCTCATATAGAGCAAGTTGCTGCGCGAAAAACCTTTCATGTTGGGAAAGGCATTGCGCAAGTCATGCGCCAGCCGTTCAATCACCTTGGCGCCCCAGCCTTGGGCAACCTGCCGGGCCAAAATATCACGGCCGATTTGCCAGTATAGCTGAATGAGTTCACGGTTGACAGACAGCGTCGCCCGCTGTTGGGCGGCATGAATTTTTATTTTGAGCTCAGAGAGCCAATCGGCATAACCATCCGGCGCATTTGTCAGTGAGATGACTTGATCACTCATGCCTCAGCTCCTCCAGTCCGACATCCAGCGGCGGGTGGTTTTCCCAGCCCCGGTAGTCAAAATGCCACCATTCATACGGAAAAGCGATGAATCCATGCCTCACCATGGTCTGGCGGAGCAATTTGCTGTTTCTTTTCTCCTCCGGGGTGGCCCCGGCATAATCGATGTGCGCTTTTTCACTGAAATCGTCAAAAGCCGACGGCATGGGCAATTCCTTGCCGGTTTTCAGATTCACCAGCGTCACATCGACCGCCGTGCCACGGGTGTGACGCCCGGCATTCGTGGCGGGATTGGAGACGTAACGGTCATCCTGAATGAGGTCCCACATTTTCTGCTGAACCCGCAACGGACGGTATCCGTCAAAGATTTTCAGGCCCAACCCCTTTTTCCGGAGGTCTCCCTGCGCTTTGACCAGAGCCGCTGCGGCGTCGCGGTTCAAATAAGCCCGGGCCACGGGGTAAAGAATGACCCCGGTGAAATTATTTGTCGTGGCGTAGCGAATGTCCATGACAAAGCCGGCATTCAACGACTCCAAACAAACAAGGTTTCCCTTCGCCCGCGCAATTTGCTCTGGGCTGAAAGTTTTTTGAACTTTTTGCTGAACCGCCACCGGGCCGTCATGGGCGACGACAGCATTCACTGACAAAAGCGCCAGCGTGAGCCAAAAGAGGAATTTTTTCATCACGCGCATCATTCCCTATTTTTTCTCCGAATCCAATCTCAACTTTAGGCGGCTGCGGAAGGAAGGTCTCTCATCCGAATCCGGCACGATCCGGACTCCGCTGGACAGGCGTTCATCGAGCATTTTCTGAATCCCGGCCATCACCACCGGAGCCGGGGCAATTTGCGCGTGGGGCAATTGCCCGTAAAATGAATTCATGTCCCATGAACCGCCCAAACGTTGGATGGCGCTCTCGGACAATTCAGAAAGCACGGGCAAGCCCACCCCGCCAGCGGCCAAAGCGCGCTGAGCGTCGGCCCGCAAAAGAAATTTCATCAGGGCGAGCGCCTCCGAGTTTGCGGTTCGAGCTTCCCGGGATTCCCATGAGCCGCGTCTCAAGCCAATGTCGCCTTGTCCCGCCCCGTGGCGTGGGGCAATTTGCAAAATTCCCGGCCCGGAGCGCCGTCCAAAGCGGTGAGATCCCGCCATTGCACGAAGGTCATTCCCACTTTCCCCTCCCCGAAAATACTGCGGGGCTTTGGGGGGCTGCGCGACCACGGCCACATTCATTTCCCCGGCCATGTCCGCATAGAAATCGATTGTCTGTTCAAGAATCACCCGGTTCTCCGGACTCATGATCTGAGCGAGGGTTTTCGCCTCCGCTTGGCCGTTGAAAACCCCCTCGAATTGCCAGAACATCATCACGATCTCGTCAGCCGAACCGCGCAATTCGAGGCCGAATTGATCCTTGCGCCCGTCGCGATCCGTGTCCATGGTCGCCGCTTGAGCCGCCTCAAGCACGTCCGGCCAGCCCCAGTATTCAGACGGATAAGACATGCCGATGCGGTCAAAGATGCGTTTGTCGTAGGCCAGAACCGTTGTGCTCCAGAAAAGCGGGAGCGCCATCACTCCATTTTTCCCGGAGAGCCGGTCGAGCAGGGCGGGATGAATGGAGTCCACAATCGGTTTGACCCTGCTGTCCTTGCCCATATTCATCAAACGCCCGCCTGCGGACAATTCCGCCAATTCGCCCGCATCAAAGACAATCAAATCAATCGGCTGGCCCTTCGACTCCATGCGCGCCAATTCCCCGGCCAAGGCAAATCCTGCCGGACGAATGTGCAGGCGGATTTTCGCGTTCCAGTTAAACTTTTCAAAATCCTCAATTTGCGCCCGGATAAAAGATTCCTCCGCCGGACTTGCCGCCACGAGGACATTGATATCCCGCGCACGGGGCAATGGCTCGGTGTCACGCGAGCAGCCGAAAGGCAGGAGCAGGGTCAGCGGCAGCAGAATTCCAAGAAAAAATCGGTTCACGGTTGGCCCATGATAAAAACAAACCCGCGTCCCTCAAGCCCCAAAAAACAAAAAGGCACCGCCCTGTTTTCCAGGACGATGCCCCACCAAAACCTCGAACAAAAAATCGATGCCGAGGAGAAAAATTATTTGCCGTAACCGCCGCGCAGGACAGTCAGGGACTTGACTGGCAGGGGCCATTGCCATTGGTCCACATGGGAGATGCGAACCGAATCACCGACGCTCAGGCGGCTCTTGCGGGGTTCGCCCACCTCGAACATGCGGACTTGACCGTCGCTGGAAACGACTGTGATCGAGTCACGGTCGGTTTCGATGGCGGAGATTTCACCGGTGAAAACACCCGTGGTGCTGTAGGAGCCGACCCCGGCAAATGCCGATGTCGAGAGGGCCGCGCCCAGGAGGATGGAAGCCAAAGTTTTTTCATAATCAGGTTTCTTTTTTTAAAGGTGGAGTGGTTAAGGTTCGGGGCCGATATAGACCGATGAATATGGCGATTGCGTGACGGAATTTTGACAAATCAGTGACAAATTGCCCCGGTGGCCCATGGCGATTTTTCTCTGGTCAGTCGCCGGCATGGGGATTAGTCTTTGCGCCTGTCATGCTCTCACAAATCCTTTCAATCCCGACAAGCCTCGGACGCACAGTTCTGCGTTTTGTCGATGAGCTTGGCTCGCTGACCCTGCTGGTGGCTGAGACCGCCCGGTCATTGGTCACCGCCCGTCCGCGCTGGAAATTGACCAGCTACCACATTTACAACTTTGGCTGGACCTCACAGCCCGTCGTGCTCTTGACCGGAGCCTTTGTCGGCATGGTTTTCGCCGCGCAGATTTTCTGGCAGCTCAAAAAAGTGCAGATGGAGAATGCGGTCGGCTCCATCGTGGCTGTGGCCATGTTCC
>NZ_JASVEJ010000013.1:0-55596 GCF_030285425.1 Geitlerinema calcuttense NRMC-F 0142
TTTTTGATTGGATGAGATACGGTCCGATCCCCCTAAATCCCCCTTAGTAAGGGGGACTTTGAAGAAAGTATACTTCACGAACCTGAAAAATGCTGTATTTCTCCTCACCTTATATTATCCAGAAAAAAGGGGGCATTTGCCCCCTAATCTTTAATCGATAACCTTGAACGAACTAACCTGGAGAACCGGGCCAATCATTGCGAAAGTCATGACATCATCGCGAACTTCCCCCTCTACTGATACCTTCAAACCTTCTTTTTTCAAGTCAGAAGGGGCATCTTTGAGTTCATAAGTCTTATCCGCGCTGACTAAAGCCCAAGTACCGGGGCCAAAGCCTTTCTTTTCAATCGTTCCAGTTACATTCATGCCAGTTTTTGCTCTCCACTAACCGCTAAACGGGCTAATCCAAAACAGAGTAGCGCATTGATAACCAGGAAGCCACGGGCTAACCAACCTCCGCCTAACCACATCATAGCCGGGTCAATGGCGGCGCTGATGAATAAGCAACTCGCTACACCCAAAGCTGAACCAATGGCGAACCATTTCCAACTGGGATGACCCAAGAAGAGGACAACGAGAACGGCGGGAATCAGAACGCTAGCAAAGATGGGGTTTAAAGCGGTAGTCCCAATAACGGTGTTCCCTAACTCTGGAATAGAACTCCCCATCATCCGGAAAGGCCATTGCGGCACATCAAACAGATAGAAGCCTTGTAGGAAGAATAAACCGCTGCTACCGGCAACTAAGCCGCTGGTTAACGACCAACTCCAACCGAAGGGGAAGTAGTTTCGCAGCAACCAGGCGAGTAGGTACGATCCGATCACCATGCCAATTTTAGGCAAAAGGGCGATCGCACCACCATCAATCCAAAAACGAGGATTGAGATAGCCATTATCCCGCAACCACCGGAAGAAATCCTTGAAGGTAATTTGACCGCGCAAGGCCAACTTCACTGAAGCAGCAGCATCCAAATGACCCGCCCCAAAATGGTTTAAGGGGTCTTCTGCGACCTTACGAGAGGCTTCTTTTAAGATATTGGCAATTTCATCGGGACTCTCAATATTCGACGCTTTCAGCAACGCTGCAACCCCTGCTACGTGAGGCGCGGCCATACTGGTTCCCTGATAAGCAGCAAAAATGGGCTGTCCGGTTTCTGGGTCAATGGTATTTTGTAAAATACCGCCTGCGGGGTTTTCTTCATTCATATAACCCCCCGGTGCAGAAATATCTACACCCGCGCCAAAGTTAGAATAAGGGGCCCTGTCACCTGCGGAATCTAGCGCTGAAACGCCAATGACGCGAGGATAGCGGGCGGGGTAGCTGGCGGAATTCTGATTAGAATTACCCGCTGCTGCAATAACTACAACCCCTTTTTGATAGGCGTATTCGATGGCTTCTTGCATGAGTTGGCTTTCACCGCTGCCACCCAAACTCATGTTAATGACATCAGCACCATTATCGGCGGCAAATTTAATGGCTTCGGCGATATCTGCAACAGTTCCGCCGCCACTTGCGCCTAAAACCTTTAGGGGCATAATTTGGGCTTCGTAGGCAATTCCAGCAACCCCATAACCATTATTAGTGGATTGGGCGATGGTTCCGGCGACGTGGGTTCCATGTCCGGCGTCATCATCGGCGGCGATGCGGTCGTTGACGAAATCGTAACCTTTAACAAATTTAGTATCTTTGAGGTCGGGAACGCGACTAACACCCGTGTCGATGACGGCGACGGTGACGCCCTGACCGTGGGTTTCATCCCAAGCCGCTTCTACATTAATACTGCGGAGGTTCCACTGTTTGGGATAGTCCGGGTCATTGGGAACGGCGTTCAGCGTATAAATGTAGTTGGGTTCAATATATTCGGTGTACTTCTGCAAGCCCGATTGTCTCAGGTTTTGCAGCAAAGCGCGATCGCCCTCTACGATATAAACGTTGTCCGCTTGGGAAAATTCGCTATTGAGTCGGGGTTTGACCCCAAACTCTTGGGCAATTTCTTGGAGTTTCGGGCTAATCTGTTCGGCTTTTTCTTCCCGAAAGTCTAGTACAATCGAGTCAAACTCGCCTTTGTTCGACAATCCGGGATAGCTGAATAGGGCAAAGCCTAGTCCTATCACAAATAAACAAGTGAGGAAAAATTTTCTCATGTCCGCATCGCCTAGGTTGCTCGCTTGGATTCCACGATAACCCACAAAAAGGGTCATCCGACAGATTTGGATCGGGTGCGTCTGAAATCCTTCAAGAAGGACTACTCAATCAATTCGTCCGATTAAGGATTGTGCTGGAAAAATCGTGCCACGATAGAGAAGCAGGAACGGGTTTGAGCGACGATGGAAAGAGGATTACTGTGGTTGCCGTTGTTAATTGCCTTTTTTGGGTTAGCCTGGGCGGGATGGAATGATTACCAGAAGGTGGAAGCTTACCGCCAGTGGGCGATGCAGTTCGACCGGGCAAAGTACGATATCTATGCCGTTCTGGGTCAAAAAGGCAGCGAACTGACTTGGGGAAAGCCGACGCGCCAGGGGCCTGTGGAGTTAGAAACGTTTTCTTTGAACAATGTACAAGCAATTCGTCTGCTTGGCGATCGCCAACCCTTAGACTGGAATAGCGAGCTAAACGGATCTTTTAAGCAAGTTGCTCTGGAATTTATCCTACCTACCCCGCAAGCTTCGATTCAAGTTCCGTTTACAGAACTCTCTCTAGCGGCTGAATGGGGTAAGTTTCTGCAACAGGAGTGGCAGCGTTATCAATCGCAGAAAGCGGTTTAGATAAACCCAATTGACAAACTTATGAATTGAAACAGTTCGCTCAATACCGTTTCGAGAGTCTCCTATTCACTTTACAGGTTTTTCCATCATTCATAAGGTAGAGATAACTCATTTATCAGACCTCTGTCTCCGGTAGGTTTTCTTAAGTTTGTTACTTTTGTTAATTTGCACACAGACAACTTAAAGTTGCTGCTTTTAAGTCACTTAAATTGATTTAAAAATTAGCAAAATTCAAGAAAAAACCAAAATCCTGGAGACCTTATGACCTCTATTAATACCGATCCCAATCAAAAAGCCTTACAGAAATTCAACTCTCTAAGTGTAGACGATCGGTTAGCCTTTTTATGGTTTGTTTACACTGAAATGGGCGAGTCTATCACCCCGGCTGCACCGGGTTCCGCCGCTCCCGAAATTGCTGAAGGTTTGTTCAACCAAGTCAAAGAGAAATCGCACGACGAACAACTCCAAGTTATGCGCGATTTGGTCAACAATGCCGACACGCTCATCTGTAGAGAGTACGGTTCTTTCAGCGATAATACCAAGTTATTATTCTGGTATCGCCTATCCCAAGGAATGGAATCGCAAATCATTGTTCCCATGCCTCCCAACTATGAAATGGCAGAGACTGGCAATGAATTGTTAGAGCAACTGAAAGGATTCGATTTTAATCAGCAAATCACCTTCTTACGCGATTCAGTAATGGGAATGGGCGCTGAACCTAAAGGCGGTTCTGATATCTAAGGGACACTTAAAATTCTAGTTTTGATGAATTCCCAATTGAAAGAAAACCTAGGATACCTCATGCAAGAATTAGAACTGGTGCAAGCCAGTTCTTTTTTTATAGCTGTACTCAGTAAGGTGAGGACAGACTGAACTGCTCAAAGCATGAGACTCACTCGGTTTTAATTCAGCACTTTGCTATACTCGTTTTTCGCTCCTGAGTTAGACTTAATTCCCCTATCGATCGCGCTATGCTGTGGATGAAAATTTAGGAGATTGAATGATGGCAGACGAAACCTATCGTCAAGGAATTAGCGATCGCAATACCGGCATGGCTGAAAATATGTCTCAGTTTGACTCTGACTTAAGCGCAGCAGACGCAACTCCCGCCGGAGAACTGGATAATAACCGCTACCAAGCCGCCGTCGTCGGAGAAGAGTCCCCTGGCGGTACCACCCCCACCCCCGATCAAGATGTGGTTGAAGAAATTGCCGCCACCGCAGGCGTCGAAATGGACGATCGCCAACCCTTACGAATTAACGATACCTTAGAGAGACGCGATCGCAACCGTTCGGAACTCGACCCCGCCACGGCTGAAGACTACGAACAACGCCGAGATTAAATGGGTGCATCCCCCAATGGGTGACATCCCCTAAGCCGAATTAAAAGATTCAAGCCTAAGATGGGGGCAACAGGGAGTGAGGACGTTCGCTATAATCTGACTGCCTCAGTTCCAACTCCACGGACTGAAAAAATTACGGATTTTAGTCTTAGGAGCCTGTAAACAGCAACTATCATGATTACTTCAGTTACGCAGGCAGACTTGGCAACTCGACGACAGCATCTTCGCAAAAGCCGACGGATTAAGATTGTACAAACCATTTGGCGCAGTGCCGTCGTCAGTGGTATTGCTGGGGGAGTCGTTTGGGTGACAACCCTTCCCGGTTGGGTGATTCGCCAGTCCGAACAAGTTGCGATCGCCGGAAACCAGTTTCTTTCCACCCAAGCGATCCGTTCGCTACTCCCCATCGACTATCCCCAATCTTTATTTCGCCTCGAACCCTACAACATTGCCAACACTCTAGAAGCCAAAGGTCCCATTGCGGCGGCTAGAGTCAACCGCCAATTATTCCCCCCTCGCCTCACCGTTCAAGTCACCGAAAGACATCCCGTTGCCGTGGCGATCGCACCTGCGGGACATCACCCCTCACAAAACGCCTCTGTGGGCTTATTAGACGACCAAGGGGTGTGGATGCCTCAAGAAAGCTATACCGCCCTCAACCAGTCCTTTCCCCTACCCACCCTCAAAATCGTCGGCAAACCCGACACCTATCGCTCGCACTGGCGCGAAGTTTATCAAATCATTCATCGCAGCCCCATCCAAATTACAAGCATTGACTGGCAAGATACCAACAACCTTAAACTCGATACCGAATTGGGCGTGATTCATCTGGGCCCCTACAGTCCCAAATTTGAGCAGCAGATCAAAACCCTCGATCAAATGCGGCAACTCTCCGAAAGAGTCAACCCGGCGCAAATCGCTTATATCGATCTAAAAAACCCTGCTGCGCCGATGCTGCAACTCCGGTAGAGGCCAGCTCAAAAAGTGGACGCCCTGAAGTTGACAGTTGCAAGCAGGCTTGCTACAACTCTTGAGTCCCTCTTGTCAAACTTTAACGAGCCACTCCTTTGAAAGATTCAATCAAAACTTAAGAGTAATTCATTGCCTTGCTTGAGTATGATTAAACCTGTAGCAAAGCAGATGGGTTTCCCATTTCATTGGCCTAGCCTGTAAGTTCTCCATCCAGACCAACCGGCTGATTGGGCAAAACATCCAAAGCGGCGATCGCGCATCTTTAGGATAGCCCAGCAAGTTACAGTCTGAGGAACCACTTCAGGGTACTATCATTGATAAGCTGTGCTGCTTGTAGATAATAAAGTTGTTTAGATGACCTAACCAAATTGCCCATGACACTGCCGAATAGGAAACTAGGGCTTGCTCACGGAAACGCCAACGCTGAAAATCCTACCCCCTTTGCTATGTCAGTGGATGCTGCTAACCCTTTCCGCAATGCTGGACTGCAAATCGCGCAGTCCCACGATCGCAATAACCTCGCCGCAGAAGAGTCTAGGCAAGACAACATTGTGCCAAGCAGCGTTGCCCGGATTAAAGTGATTGGTGTTGGAGGCGGCGGGGGAAATGCCGTCAACCGCATGATCGCGAGCGAAGTGTCTGGGGTTGAATTCTGGACGATTAATACTGACGCTCAAGCCTTAATGCACTCATCCGCCGCTAAACGCTTGCAGATTGGTCAAAAATTGACCAGAGGACTAGGCGCAGGCGGCAACCCAGCAATCGGTCAAAAAGCCGCAGAAGAATCGCGAGATGAATTAGCCCTAGCGCTCGAAAGTGCTGACCTAGTGTTTATCACTGCGGGTATGGGAGGCGGTACAGGCACGGGTGCAGCCCCCATTGTGGCGGAAGTTGCCAAAGAAGTCGGAGCGTTGACTGTGGGAGTCGTGACGCGCCCCTTCACCTTTGAAGGTCGCCGTCGGACCAATCAGGCTGATGAAGGCGTAGAAGCCCTAAAAAGCCGGGTAGATACCCTAATTATGATTCCCAATGACAAACTGCTCTCTGTAATTACCGAACAAACTCCGGTACAAGAAGCGTTTCGCGTCGCCGATGACATCCTGCGTCAAGGGGTGCAAGGGATTTCCGACATTATTACCGTTCCGGGTTTAGTGAACGTAGACTTTGCAGACGTGCGGGCTGTAATGGCCGATGCTGGCTCGGCGCTGATGGGAATTGGCACGGGTTCTGGCAAATCGCGGGCCAGAGAAGCTGCGATCGCGGCTATTTCTTCACCCTTGCTCGAAACTTCAATTGAAGGAGCCAAAGGCGTCGTCCTCAATATCACTGGGGGAAGCGACCTAACTCTCCACGAAGTCAACGCCGCCGCCGAAATTATTTACGAAGCCGTCGATCCCAACGCCAATATTATCTTTGGGGCTGTCATTGACGAGCGCTTGCAAGGCGAAATCCGGATTACAGTCATTGCCACAGGTTTTAGCGGCGAAAGTCCCGTTCAACCTGCACAACGGGTTGCCAATGTGCCAGCGCAACGACCCGTTGTCCCCAGAACTCAGCCTCAAGCCCGCTCTGAGTCAGAACGAGGCTTAGATATTCCTGAGTTCTTACAACGTCGCCGTCCGCCCAATCGTCCCTAACTTGAGGGCTTCGCAATGGGAAGATGGAAAAGCAGCCTCCCCATCTTCCCCATTCCCCTTCTTAAATTCCCCTATGACCAACAGCATTTCTCGCTCGATACCCGTTGCTCTAACCATTGCAGGGTCAGATAGCGGGGGCGGTGCGGGAATTCAGGCGGATTTACGCACCTTCGCTTTTCACTGCGTTCACGGGACGAGTGCCATTACTTGCGTTACGGCTCAAAATACGCTGGGGGTGACTCGCGTAGATGCTCTCCCCGTAGAGGCGGTCATCGCTCAAATTGAAGCGGTGAGGAGCGATATTGGCGTGCAAGCAGCAAAAACGGGAATGTTGCTCAACCCGTCGATTATTGCGGCGGTGGCGCAACAGGTGAAAGACTATCCGTTTGCGAACCTAGTGGTCGATCCGGTGATGGTATCGCGCACCGGGGCGCAGTTAATTGATGATGAGGCGATCGCAATTTTGCGGGAACAGTTGATTCCCCAGGCGACGCTTGTCACCCCCAACCGCTACGAGGCACAGATTCTCAGCGGTTTGCTCATTCAGAGTTTAGATGATATGCGGGCGGCGGCCCAGCGGATTTATCAACAAGTCGGGGTTCCCATCTTAATTAAAGGCGGCGGCTTAAGCGGCGCGGCGCGAGGCGTGGATATCTGGTTTGATGGGAAACGCTACGAAACCTTGAAAACTACAACGGTTGAGACTCCGCACACGCATGGCACTGGATGCACCCTAGCGGCAGCGATCGCCGCTCAATTAGCGCTAGGACAAGATTTATTCCCCGCCATCCAACTTGCGAAAACCTACGTCACCCAGGCGCTACAACATGCCTTGGCTCTGGGTCAAGGGACAGGGCCGGTGGGTCACTTTTTTCCGTTACTCCTTCACGAGGAGTGATAAGTCTGACCGTTCGTTGAGCCAGAATTTAGCGAGATCTGCTGGCTAACGGGAATTTCAATTAAAAACTCTGTTCCTTGTCCCGGTTGGCTCTTGCACCAGAGCTGACCTTTGTGTTTTTCGACAATAATTTGATAGCTAATGGATAACCCTAAACCCGTCCCTTTACCGACCGGCTTGGTGGTAAAGAAGGGGTCAAACAGTTGCGTTTGAATCGCTTCTGGCATTCCGGGGCCGTTATCAGCAATGGTAATTGAAACATAATGGGGACGACTGACTTGCGTGCGAATCCAGATGGTTGGGGGTTTTTCAAGCGGGGATTTGCCGTTATATTCTGAATGGCGATCGCTACTTCCCACCACAGATAGCGGTCGTTCGAGCAAGGACTCTTCGAGCGCATCAATGGCATTACTCAAAATATTCATAAATACCTGGTTGAGTTGTCCGGCGTAGCACTCAACGCTGGGTAAATTGCCGTACTCTTTCACCACCTCAATCGCGGGACGATGGGATTTTGGCTTAAGCTGATTTTGTAGAATGACTAGCGTGCTTTCAATGCCTTCGTGGAGGTTCACCTGCTGCATTTTTCCGCGATCGCTGCGCGAGAATGTCCGCAACGACAAGACAATTTCTCGAATGCGATCGGCTCCAACTTTCATAGAAGACAGCATTTGAGGCAAATCTTGCATTAAAAATTCTAAATCAATGTTTTCCCGGTAATCTTGAATGGGTTCGACTGGATCGGGGTAATGTTCCTGATAGAGTTTGACTAATTCTAATAAATCTCTGGCGTACTCATTGGCAAAGGTGAGATTGCCATAGATAAAGCTGACGGGGTTATTAATCTCGTGCGCTACCCCGGCTAGCAGATGACCTAAAGCAGAGAGTTTCTCTGTTTGTACGAGTTGAGCTTGGGTTTGTTGAAGATTGTGTAAGGCTTGTTGGAGTTGTTCGGCTTGTGCGGTGGCTAAAGCGGCGGTGCGGCGACTTTCTTCATAGAGTTTGGCTTGATCGATCGCGATCGCAATTTGATCGGCGACAGCATTGAGCAATTCTACTTCGCTAATTTTCCAAGGGCGATCGCTACTTTCATGCTGGCACATGACCACCCCCAGATCGCCAGAGCGGGTTTGAACGGTAATGGCTAGGAGCGATCGCACTCCAATTTCTAAAAGCGCAACTTTGCTATTGACATCCAGTTGATGGGTAGTGGCAACATCATCCAGTTTCAGTAAACTTTGTTCGAGAATTCGCTCTCCCAAAAGCTCAATCGCTCGCAAACGATTGTCATCGCGTGCGGGTATGTAGGGCAACTCGCAACACTCATGGCCTAACTCAAATTGGCAGGATTTTTCTAGAGACAATAAAGAATTGCTCCCTGATGTTTCCTGACTTAAGGTTTCTTCTACAGAAAGGTCTTGACTTCTACACCAAAAAAACTGACAGCGATCGATTTGCAGCAACTCGCGAATCTCAGCAACAGCCGTCCACACAATCGTATCAATATCTAGGGAATTGCGAATTTGACTGGATAGGCGGCGCTTAAATACTTCCGATTGCTGAACTAATTTCCTAAACTGATTAGTCCGATGTCGCAATTGTTCTTGGGTTTGTTGCAAGCGCTCGTTTGCCGCTATCAATTCCTGATTGGCGATCGCCACTTCGCGAGACTTTTGTTCGAGCTGACAGTTATATTCAATCGCTTGAGAAACTTCTGCCAGCATATCAATAATAACCGGAGAAACTGTTCCTTCTAATTCCTCCATTCCCAACCAAGGCAATGGCTTAATTAAGTCTGGACTCGTATAGATGGTTTGAAACTGACCATTGGGCAAAATTTTACCAATTCGACAAGCTTTAGAAAGATGATGGTTTGGCTCAATTTTAACAATCCCGCTTGGCCCGTGAAAGGTTTGACCGTAAGCCGCTTGGCGCACATCATCTACCGCAAAGGATTGGGCAGTTTCTACCGCTTGTTTCCATAAAAAGACTTGAGCGTAAGCGGACTGAATTGAATCGCTGGTGACGCGATCTGTACCATATTGTTGTTTAAAACTTTGAACAAACTGCTGATTTTCTTTTAACTCTAAGCTTTGAAAATAACTCCATGCAGCATAATGTCCAGTCGCCACATCTGGAGGCATTCGTCGCAATTCTTCTTCGGCGACGCTAATCGCCATGATCGGAATTTTTTCAGGAGAAATTCCAAATTCTTTATACTGTTGATAAAAGGCAAGATTGCTATCTCCATTCAGCGTATTAAAAACTACATCTGGCTGAATGTTTTGAATTTGTTCAATAATTTCTGTAAAATCAGTAGTTCCTAGGGGCGTATATTCTTCACCCAGCAAAGTACCGCCAAAATGCTTGAGTTGGGCTTTGATCAGCTTATTGACCGTTCGAGGAAAAACGTAGTCTGAGCCTACCAAATAAAATCGCTTGCCCTGATTATCTAACAACCATTGGATAGTCGGTTCAACTTGCTGATTGGGACATAATCCACTGTAAAAAATTTGACGCGAACATTCTAGCCCCTCGTATTCTACGGGATACCAAAGTAGGGCATTAAATTCTTCAAGAACGGGTAAAACGGCTTTACGAGTCGCAGAAGTCCAACCGCCGAATAGAGTAGTCACGCCGCATTCTTGGAGAAGCTGGCGCGCTCGTTGAGCAAAGATTGCTGGATCGGAAGCGCCATCTTCAATCATTGGCTCAATTTGCCGCCCTAGCACGCCCCCAGAGGCGTTAATTTGCGCGATCGCCATCAGTTGAGCATCTTTGAGCGATTGCTCGCTAATCGCCATTGTACCGCTCAAAGAATGTAAGATCCCGACTTTGACCGTTTCCTCCGCCGCTTTGTGTTGTTCTGGCATCATTTTCAAGAGTGTTGAGCGCTTGCAGTTTTTCTATTCAGCATTACTGCCCATTGCTGGCTAAACTGGGGTTGTTTGAGACGAAACCTGCCTAAAGTGCGATCGCGCTTGAGTGGATTGCAGCCAGCAATCGGGTTGCGGGACAAAAGACCTATTATGACTAATCTTTAAATAAAGAAATTTCGATAAGCTTGAGTTCATAAATAATTTAACTTTTAGATTACTGATAAATCTGCTAGAGATTTGTATCTGATGAAACAGCAGGTTTCTCCGTTTAATTTAGCAGCCTGTCTGAAATTGCAGTCTCCGCCCCAAGCGAAGCCAAAACACCTTCTATTAAGATTTGGACATTGGCTGTTAAAATTTGGGGATCGGCTTGATGATCAGTAGAGAGTGGCTATGGAACCCATGCAGCCTGTACCGCAAGAAGTTCTGCAACAAGTCGCTGAGTATTTCAGCGTACTGGCTGAACCAATGCGCCTAAAAATCCTAAACTTACTTCGCAATGGTGAAAAATGCGTACAAGACTTAGTGGAAGCTACCCAAACGAGTCAAGCAAACGTCTCAAAACACCTCAAGGTCATGCTCCAAGCCGGGATTTTGCACCGCCGAACCGAGGGAACCTCTGCTTACTACAGCGTTAAAGACGAACTCATTTTTGAGCTTTGCAATCTGGTGTGCGATCGCCTTGCCACTCGCATCGAACAGCAAGCGCGTCATTTTCGCGATTTTAGCTTAACGGCAAAAAAATAAGTGGGGGAACTCAGGAAGAACCTGAGTCAACCCCTCACTCATCACCCCCTTCAAGGGATTAAATTGGGAAATCTCGCTCGACACTGGCACGAGTCAAAGGCTGATCGAGCGTTAGCCCTTCACCCCCTAGATACTCAATCGGCTGCCCTTCGACTAAAATCCAGACCGGTCGATTAGGCGCAGTTGCAGTAGCCGTGTAGACCACCTGCCACACGCGGCCGCTCATAGAGGCGCTACCGCCACCCTGAGTAAACTCCTGAGAGAGATTAACATACACGCCATCATTTCTAACCTCAACCCCGCGTAGCTGCGTTCCTGGGGGAATTGCGGAGGTATCGGCGGGACTATCCGGTTCGGATAGGAGATGATTAAAGGCGGTCGCGAGGCGATCGCTCTCATTTTGCACGCCAGATTGCACGGCAACCGGCTTGGGAGTAAGCTGAAAACTACTCCCCGTATCTCGAATCCAGTACACTTGTACGGTTTCCTGGACAGGCGTTACGGGCTGTTCTCCGGGAGTGGGACTGGCTTGAGCCGTCGGTGCGGGTGAAGGCGATGGGTCTTGGCGCGTATTGATCGCCCAGAAGGCCGTTCCTGCGCCCACAGCCAACATGAGAGCAGAAACAGCAATAATTGCGCCTTGAGAAATATTGCGATGGGGTTTTTGATCTTGCATAAAGATCCTCCTAAAACCGATGATTGAGCAAGGCGGATTGTACCGTCAACGAAAGCGCAAAGCTTAACGGGAAGGCGGAGCTAATCTTACAAACGCAGCCATTTCCATTTGTTCCGGATTGACCTCTACCTGTAAAAGCCGCGCTGTAATTCCTGAAGCCTCTAGCACTTGCAAGTCGAGGCGTCGATTAACCCCTTCTGTTAGTAAATTAACAAAGAGTTCTGGAACGGGAGTGCCATTTAATTCTAGACGAGGGTTCAGAAGTTGAAGTTTCCGTCCGCCAATCGTCCCTAAACCCGTTTCTGCGGTTAGCGTAATCGGGGTTGTTGCCGTTCCCTGTTCTTGTAAATTAACCTGGATGCGAAAGCGATTATTTCCTAAGAACTCTACTTGAGGGGCGAGGATTTCATAGCGGTTGACTTGAGCGCCCATTGGACCGGGAAACAATTGGCTAGCCGCTGTTCGCAGGCGATTGGTGACAGCAGGCGATCGCAATGCCCGGTTGATATCCTCTTCGCTCAGAGCCAGACGAATTCCCGCTTGGATCGGTCTTTCTAAAAATGAAAAATCTCGCTGTCTTAACCGTTCGCGCAACTGAGGCAGATCGAGATCGATGGGATCGGTTTCAATATCCACCGCCGCGAGTCGAATATCCGGTTGCAGCCAGAGTCCGCGTCCTGCAATTTGGATGCGTTCAACCTTCCCTTGTAATAATTGATGGCTTGGAGGGTTATCGACTCGGACTTCAAGCTGTTCGATACGTTCAAACTGAGAGCGAATCAGCCGTTCCCCCACCCGATCGACCACTAAGCCAATGGGAGAAGCCAATAGGAGCAAACCCGAAAGCAGGATCGTCAGAAATTCCATGAATATTTATGTTGTCTGCGCCGTAAAATTGAACTTTCATAGTTAATCTAACGGCTAACGGTTGCAGTGGCTAGCTCCAAATCGATTAATACCAGAAGCGATCGCCCTCATAAAAGTGCAAGCGTCCGTAGCCTAAAAACTGACCCCGCGCCTGTTCTCCCGGTGGAAAAGCAGTCACGCCAAACAGATAAACACCCCCAAAGCGCGGGTTGCGAATCGGATACAGGCGAATGGTGACGGTTTGACCTGGTGTTACGGGCGGATCGAAGACAATAGTTAGACTTTGCGATTGACGATCTTGAGTGACGCCTTGCAAATTTAAAGCTTGACCCCGCCGGGAAGAACCTCCTGCAAAAGCGCAGCTTTCAGTGAGGAAAAATTGAGGAAAATCTCCCCCCTCCCGCAAAGCAATGGTGACGCGCTGCAAGGGTTCGCCTGCATTCTCAGGCAAATCTAGGGTGAAATCGTAGCTAGCGTGCCAAACATTAACCGTATTAAAGCTTGTACTGGCAGACAATAGGCGGGGGGGTTGAACAAAATGGGTGCTGCCATCAGCAAGTTGCACGGCTTTGGCAAATTGAGCGTGAATGCCCATCGAAGCAAGAGCTGCTAAAGTTAAGCCGATTCGGGTGATGAGATTCATGGGAGAGTACCGAACGCGATCGCGGAATAGTTTTATTGTGTATCCGAGCGCGATCGCCCTCAATCAACCCAAAGAGCGACCTCTATTCACCTAAGACGGACCAATCGCACCGGAGTAAACCAAACCGCGCTGTAAATCCAGCGTCAGCATTGAGCCATCGCGAATCACTTCTGTTGCCCGCTTGACACCCACCATCACCGGAATTCCCAAACGCAAACCAATCACCACCGCATGGCTCGTTAAACTCTCTTCTTCTGTCACCACACCCGCCGCCTTGCGGATCGCATCCACAAAATCAGCACTGGTTGAAGGGGCGACTAAAATCTCACCGGGATTAAAGTGAGTGACATCAATGCCATTATGAGCAATCCTCGCCCGACCGCTGACAAACCCCTGTCCTACCCCCGTTCCACTGCATAAAACGGCGGTTACAACTTCCACCTTAATTAAATCTGTTGAACCGGGAACGCCCTGTAAAGTCCCGGCAGTCATGACCACTAGATCGCCTTCCTGCAACAAATACTTCTCTTGAGCCACCCCTAATGCCGCTTGGAAGGTTTGATTCGTCGAAGCCAAATCTAACACCAATAAGGGCGTAACCCCCCAAACCAGTTGCAAGCGACGCGCCACATCGACATGGGGAGTCACTGCCAGAATCGGTTTCTTGGGGCGAAACTTGGAAACATTCCGCGCAGTAGCCCCGGTTTTCGTCAGGGTCATAATTGCACTGGCTTCCAATTGTTCGGCAATGCGGCTCACAGCTTGAGAAATCGAATTGGGGATTGAACGGCGCGTATGCGGATGGGCTTGATGCGCCTTCATTTCTCGCTCAGTGCGAATTGCAATCCGGGCCATTGTTGCCACTGCTTCTACGGGATATTTCCCCACTGCCGTTTCATTAGAGAGCATGACGGCATCTGTACCATCTAGAATCGCATTGGCTACGTCAGAAATCTCCGCGCGGGTTGGACGGGGCGAGTGAACCATGCTATCCAGCATTTGAGTGGCTGTAATTACTGGAATTCCCAGGCGGTTCGCTGTTGTGATTAAGCGTTTCTGTAAAATAGGGACATCTTCGGCGGGTAATTCAACCCCTAAATCCCCGCGAGCCACCATGACGCCATCGGAGAGGCTTAAAATAGCGTCCATTTGCTCGATGGCTTCATGTTTTTCAATTTTGACGATGACAGGAATTTGTTTGCCCGCGTTAAAGATAAGTTCTTTAATTTCGAGGACATCTTGCGGGTTGCGGACAAAGGACAGCGCTACCCAGTCAATCCCTTGATTAAGACCAAATCTTAAATCTTCTCGGTCTTTTTCGGTTAAGGCTTTAATGGAGAGGTAGACGCCTGGGAAGTTAACGCCTTTGTTGTTAGAGAGGACGCCCCCAACGACGACGCGACAATGTAATTGTCGGCTGCCTTGGTCTACTTCTTCAACCAGCATCTCCACCCGGCCGTCATCGAGCAGAATGGTGGCATCGACAGGAACTTCATCGGCTAGGGGTTCGTAGGTGACAGAACTGATGGCTTGGTTCCCAATCATGGGATTGCTGGTCAGCGTGAAGCGATCGCCTTTATTGACTAAAATTGACCCATTCTCAAAGCGGCCGAGACGAATTTTGGGGCCTTGCAAGTCTTGGAGAATGCCTACAGGTTGATTCAGCTCAAAAGAAATCTGCCGAATCAGGCGAATCGAGCGTTGATGATCTTCATGGGTGCCGTGGGAAAAATTGAGTCGCAGCGTGGTGGCACCCGCTTCAATAAGACTGCGGAGAACATCTGGTTGACTGGTTGCAGGACCAATCGTGGCAACAATCTTCGTCCGACGCAAGGAATCGTGCAGTTGCATGGGTGGAGTTTTTCGGCAACAGAGCAAAAAAGGTAAACAAGATGCCTATCATATATCAAAGCCAGAGCCATCGGAGTTAGAGATTAACGATTCCTTTGGGGTAGACCCTTGCCGATCTCCAGCCGGTGGGGCGCTTGGCTAGGGTAAGTTTACCCAGATTGGGCGGCAAGAAAAGCTATAATAGCTACCCGATTGGGACTGGGGTTCCGCTGGTTCAATCCTTCGATTGGGGAGCAACTGCGATCGCGATCTTTAACAGTCTCAAGCACTCAATGGCATCTAAAAATGGTTAGTATAGCGTTGAGTCGTTCGCAAACATTAAGGGTGCAAGGCGATTAATCGCCAATAGATTGTGAATGTCTTAGCAAACGAGGGACTTAAGTCCCTGCTTGGTTTGCAACTCATTTAGGATCGCGATAGTCAATCAAGTATAAACTGCGTGGCGATCTAGCAGGTAATTAAGCCAAAATAGACACGAGAGCCTCCTCAAGGGATGTTTCATGGACTCTACCGATTACACTGAAGGCATAGATTTTCAGAAATACTGGCTGGTACTCAAGCGACACTGGCTACCTGCATCAAGTGTTTTTGCATTGATTGTCACCCTCGCGACCTATAAAGCAGCAACGGCCGATCCGGTTTATGAAGCCCAAGGCAAGTTGTTATTTAAAAAGCAAAACACAACCTCTGCACTCGTTACCGATGCCGGAGCGAAAATTGGTCAGCTAGACACCTTGACCCAATTCAATAACCCCTTGGATACTGAAGCGGAAGTGATTAGCTCCATGCCTATTGTCAAAGAAACTGTGGAGGCTTTGAATTTCCGCGACGATCAGGGCAAGTTCATTCCTCCCGGCGACTTTCTGTCCCAGCTCAACGTTAAGAAAATTGAGGGGACGGATGTATTAATGATTGCTTTTAAGAGCCAGTATCCCAAAGAGGCGGCTGATGCAGTTAACAAATTGATGGATATCTACATCAATAACAATATTTTGGTGAACCGTCGGGAAGCAACAGCGGCTCGCGAATTCATCATGCAGCAGCTTCCAGACACCGAAGAAACCGTGCGCCAAGCCGAAGCAGCCCTCCGCGCCTTTAAAGAGGAAAATAGCGTTGTTTCCCTGCAAGATGAAGCCACCTCTGCGGTCATTTCGATTTCTAACCTCGATAGCGAGGTGATTAAAGCCCAAGCGCAATATGAAGACGCGACGGCTCGCAGCCAAGCCTTGCAAAGTCAAATGGGGCTGAACCCGCAACAAGCACTAGCGATCAATACGCTGAGTCAGTCAGCCGCAATTCAACAAGTTTTAACCGAATACCAGAAAGTCCAGGATCAATTAGCCGTTCAACGGACTCGCTACCAATCTCAGCACCCTATTATTACTAATCTCGAACGTCGAGAAGCCGCGTTAAACGATCTGCTTCAAGAGCGCGTCGCCCAGGTTTTGGGCAATAATCAAGCGGTGGATCGACGAGATTTGCAAATTGGCGAACTGCAACAGCAGCTAACGGCCGATTTAGTGAATGCGGAAGTACAACGGTTGGGGTTAGGGAGTAACGTCAGCGCCTTAGTGAGGGCGCAAGGCAGCTATCGCGATCGCGCCAATGCCCTACCGCGTCTAGAGCAGCAACAGCGCGACCTCCAGCGACAACTCGATGCGGCTCAATCGGCTTATCAAATCCTATTAAGAAACCTCCAAGAAGTCCGAATTGCCGAAAACCAGAACGTCGGGAATGCACGCGTCATTTCCTACGCCACCCTGCCCGTTAATCCCGTAGCCCCCAATAAGAAATTGCTCGTGGCTGCTGGTGTTGTGGGCGGTAGCATGTTGTACGTTCTCACTGCCTTCCTGTTGGAGTTGATGGACCCCTCCATCAAAACTGCCAAAGAATTGCGAATGCTATTCCGCTATACCCTGTTGGGGATGATTCCCGCCACCAAAAAACGCTTTGGATTCCCAGGCTTTAGCTCTCGTCGGGAAATTCCCCTGCTCCCCACCCGCGACCAACCGACCACCTATACTAGCGAAGCCTATCGCACCTTACAAGCCAATCTCAAATTTATTAGTCCCGATCGCGAAATTAGAATCATTGTTGTCACCAGCGCGGTTTCTCAGGAAGGGAAATCAACCGTCGCTGCTAACTTAGCCGTGGCTACCGCTCAATTGGGGCGGCGAGTTTTGCTGATTGATGGCGATATGCGCCATTCTACGCAGCACCAAATCTGGAACCTCACCAATGTGGCAGGCTTGAGCGACGTAATTGCCAATCAAGCTAAATTTAATATTGCCGTGCGCGAGGTCATGGAAAATCTCGACGTTTTGCCATCGGGCGCAACACCCCCCAATCCCCTAGCGCTGATTGACTCCAAGCGGATGGCCTCGCTTTTAGAAGAGTTCAGAGATAACTACGAGTTCATTATCATCGACACCCCCCCGTTTTTACTGGTTGCTGATGCCCTCGCTTTAGGGAAAATGACCGATGGGCTGTTGCTGGTGACTCGTCCCGGTATTATTGACACGGCTAGTGCTGGCGGGGCCCGCGAAATCTTGGCTCAGTCGGGACAAAATGTTTTAGGTCTGGTCGTTAACGGTGTCAGCGCGGGTAGCGAACCCGATGGAGCCTTTCAACGCGTCAAGGCTTACCACAAAGGTAAATACAAAGATGCCGCCATTAAAAAGGTGACGGTTCCCTCTGAAAGTTCATCCGATCCATCGTTCCCAGACTGGGATAGATAAGTTTTCATGCTAAAACGCCTCAGTTGTTTATTAACCGCCTCAGCAATACCTGTCTGGATTGCACCCTCTTTGCTGATTCTTGGTGCGAGTGGTGCAGGAGTTGCCAGCCTTTCTGGGCCAGTGCGAGCGCAAGCCGTGCCTGATGTGGGCGCAAGTCCGCTCGATACCAGCTATCTGTTAGGCCCTGGCGATCAAATTGAAATTATTGTCTTTGATTACTCAGAATTTACAGGTCGCAAGGTCGTGTTGCCGGATGGGACAATTGCCTTACCGTTGGTGGGTTTGGTTCCCATTGCAGGACGCACCCCGGCGCAGGTGGCTCAGGATTTAACGGCTCGTCTGGGAGTTTGGGTTAGAGATCCGGTGGTGAGCGTTGATTTAGTCAAGTTGCGGCCGGTGAGGGTGAATGTTGCTGGAGAGGTGCAGCGTCCGGGGCCTTTGCAGTTAAATAACGTTCCTGATATTACAAATATTGGCAATGAGTTTTTTGAATTACCGACGCTGAGTAGTGCTTTGCTCAAAGCGGGAGGGATTACCAAAAATGCGGATATTCGAGCGATTCAATTGGTGAGAGCGGGGGTAGTGGGGGGAACGGGTACTCAAACGATTAATCTTTTAGATGCAGTGACATCGAATGCTTCGCGCGATTTGCTGTTGCGGGATGGCGATTCGATTTTTGTGCCTAGGCTCAACTCAGATGAAGAGTTCGATCGCCGGTTAATTGCCCGTTCGAGTATTGCGCCGCTAACGGTACGGGTGCGGGTTGTGGGGGAGGTGAAGATTCCTGGGGAGAAAGCTGTACCGCCGGGAAGTTCGCTCAGTAGCGCGATCGCGATCGCTGGAGGCCCGACGCCAGATGCAAAACTGAACGAGGTTTCGTTTATTCGGGTTCAAGAGGATGGACGGGTGGAAGAACAGCGCCTCGATCTCAGCACTCTGACGGATAATTTTCAAATTGAAGAAGGGGACGTGATCGTGGTGCCAACAACCCGTACTGCCACTCGACTCAACACGGCTAACCGTTTATCCGGCCCCGCTAGTGCGGTGATGCAGTTTATTCAACTGATCCGCTTATTATTGGGGGGTAATTAAGGGCTTAACCGATAGGTCTATATTTCGGTGGATTTATCTTTGGCATTCGGGTATCTAATCTAGTGTTGGCGCAATTGTTGATGTTGCTCTGGAGCGCCCTTTTGATCGTGGGTTCAAGAGAGGGGCTGAGTTCTCGATCCCAGACTCGTTTCGGACATCCGTTCGCGTGTTAGATCGATCCCCAAAAAGGGGAATGATAAATGTGGGAGATTCATCAAACCTGATTTGGCGGATCTCCCCAGGCAAGTTGAGGAAAGCACTATGGTTTGTACTGCGACTCGCACCCAAAGCTGGAAATCTTTGCAGTTCCAATGCTGGATGCCTGAGAAACAACGCCAAAATCCGAGGCGAATTCGGCGGAGTTTGATCGCTCAATCTGGCGAAGAGGGAATAGACTGCGAATATTTGCAGCAAATGCTGGCAAGCTTAGAAAGTTTGTCTGAATAGTCTTATTCTTGTCAAAATGGGGAGTTGAGATGGGGTTTGTTATCCCGATGCCCAATCTTTGTCCCGGTCTAGGTGAAATCGAATCGGATGTTTAATCGCTTAAAATATCTTCCGTGGCGATCGCTGATTGTGGTTGCCCTACTAACAGTGGCGATCGCTACCGTTCTAGATTTACTGCTAGTGTGGGCTATTCAATCTGCTGTTGTGAGCAGCGCCCTATCGCTGGTACGGGATGGCATATTGGGAGCGATTATGCAGTTTTTAGTCAATGTTGGGATTGGTGCATTAGCCGTCTATCTGCTAGAGCGTTGGCAAGGCGTTGCGATCCTGAGCGCGTCCACCCTTTGGGCGTTGGTTCCTTGCGTGATGCTGGTTTTATTTCTCAAATCTTTGTTAATTCCATCGGCCTTCTTTCTAGAAGTTTCGCGGATGACCTTGGTGGGGGTAGTAGTGGGCATCTTTTGGAAAGGACGCCCCTACTGGCATTAGAACATTACAGCAAAACCTTATTGAAATGCCTCTGCAATGGTTTGCGAATCGAGGCTGCGACCGATAAAGACTAGGCGCGTTAGCCGTTCCTCTGTCGTTCGCCACGGGCGGTCGTAAAACGACTCAATGCGATCGCCAACCCCCTGTACCACCAAACGTAGCGGTTTATTGGGGACATTCACAAAGCCTTTAACGCGGTAGATTTCCAACTTGTGCATCAGTTCCCGCAAGGTTGCTTGCAGGGTTTGCGGATCGAATCCCCGGTCTAACACCAGGGGAACGGAGTTAATCTCGTCATCGTGGTCGTGATCTTCCTCCGTGTCATGATGGCTGGGACGTGCCGCCAAATCGTCTTCTACGGCTGCATTAAAGCCGAGGAGTAAATCGGCAGAAACAGAACCCGCCGCACAGGGAACGACCTTAACGCCCGGTCTGAGTTGTTGTTGCAGCCAGGATTGAATGCGATCGCGAGTCGCCTCATCCACTAAATCTACCTTCGTCAGCAACACCAAATCCGCACAGGCGAGTTGATCTTCAAATAACTCCTCTAGGGGCGTTTCGTGTTCGAGACTGGGATCGGCGAGGCGTTGGGCGTTGAGTGCCTCTAAATCTTTAGCGAGGGTTCCCGTAGCAACCGCTTCGCAATCTACCACCGTCACCACGCCATCAACCGTGGCACCGCCGCGAATTTCCGGCCAGCGAAAGGCTTGGACGAGGGGTTTAGGCAACGCCAAACCGGAGGTTTCAATTAACATGCAGTCAATTTGGTCGCGGCGTTTCAGCAACTCCTGCATGGTGGGAAAAAATTCTTCCTGCACGGTACAGCATAAGCAACCATTGGTCAGTTCAATAATGTTGCTGGTTGCGGGTTCATCTTCGTCGCAGACTTGACAGGAACGCAATAGTTCGCCATCGATACCCACTTCGCCAAATTCATTGACGAGGACGGCGATCCGGCGTCCTTGGTTATTTTGGAGTAGATGGCGGATCGTGGTGGTTTTTCCAGAACCCAGAAATCCGGTAATGACGGTGACAGGAATTTTAGCAGCCATGTTGAAAGGTTAAAAGGATGTTTTTGTGTATGGAGCGAGCCGGAAAAGCTGGAAATTGTTGGCTTTTGGACTAAGCCCGGATCGGGGCGCTCAATGCAAAATTGCACAACCCGCCGGTAAGTTTTGTAAAGTTAAATGAACTTATCCCATTTCCTTCCAAATGCTTAGATATCAATCGGAGGAATTCTGGCAATAATCCCTTTTTTCAAGGGTTCGGGACGTTCAGACCAGGGTAATAATCCGTCTGTTTTGTTGTAATATCGATCGGCACATTCTAAAACTGCGGCGGCTGTAGTTGACAAACTTTCTTCACTGATGGGCAAGTCTCCAAATAAGTAAGTGTGTTTGCCAACCGCAGTAAAAGAAACCGCGCAGGGATGGCTGCACGCACTCATACATTGCACGGCTTTGATCGGGAATTCTCCTTGTAATTCCCAGGTTTGATGCAATTGAGTTAAGGACTCTAAGAAAACCTCTCCCCCACTTTTGCCTTGGGGTTTGCCGTCTTTCCAGACTGTGGCGCAACTGGTACAAACAAATAATGTATGGCGAATGTTCATAGATTAAACCGATCCGTACCTCGCGGATGTTGTGGGCGAATGTCACAGGCGGCGGGCATCCTGACTTAAAGATGTAAAGGCATCTCATCACAGTTGCGGGACAGCGTTGGACTTGCACCAAACTTTCCCCCTTGCGTCGAATGGCTGTTTCCCATCAGAACCGGCTGCTGCTTCATCTTATCAGGAAGGGGATTGAGAAGGGATGGTTCTTTGCGAGCCGGGGCGCTCATTTAAACAGGTGTCAGGGTTTCTACGGATAACAAGCGTCAATTAGCCAGGATTTTCGGCAGAAGTTGGAGCGGGCTAATGGTATTCGTTCTCAATAAACTGAGCTTCTTGCTAACTAATGGCAAAAAAAGCTATAATTTTCAACAAACAGACTTTATTGAGAAGATTATATGCCGCTCTACACAGCTTCTTCCCTCAAAGCAGAGCTGAATTCCAAAGGCTGGCGTTTGACCCCGCAGCGAGAAACGATCCTGCACGTTTTTCAAAACCTGCCGAGGGGCAATCATCTCAGTGCGGAAGAACTTTATAACGTCCTGCACAAACGAGACGAACAAATCAGTCTCTCAACGATTTACCGCACCGTTAAGTTGATGGCGCGAATGGGGATTTTACGAGAACTAGAGCTAGCAGAAGGCCATAAGCACTACGAACTCAACCATCCCTACCCGCATCATCATCATCATTTGGTCTGCGTGCAGTGCAACCGCACCATTGAGTTTAGAAATGACACGATTCTCAAGCAGGGGGTGAAGCAAGTCGATAAGATGGGTTTGGAACTGATTGATTGTCAGTTGACCATTCACACGATTTGCCCGGAAGCCTTGCGGAGAGGGTGGCCGGCGATGTTACCGAGTAATTGGGCTTGTTCGAGAGCGATCGCCCAAACTGAGGAACTTGAAGAAGACCTAAGCGAGAACTAAGTCTTCTGGTGGTTCTGCTTCAGGGGAATTTCAATAATAAATTCTGTGCCTTGCCCAATTTGGCTTTGACAATGGAGATATCCCTGATGCCGCTCCACAATAATTTGATAGCTAATGGGTAAACCGAGTCCTGTTCCTTTACCCACAGGCTTGGTTGTAAAAAATAGGTTAAAAAGCTGATTTTGGATCTGTTCGGACATTCCCACCCCATTATCGGCGATGGAGATGGCCACCCAGTCGGAGGCGCGAACCTCTGTAGAGATGGTAATGGTTGGGGAGTCGCTAGAATTTGCTGGCGCTGCCTCAGCAGATTCTAGTTTGGCTTCCAGGGCATCATGTCAATTACAAAGCAATCAGTTCATAAAAACCTGATTGAGTTGACCGGGATAGCATTCCACTTTTGGCAAGGGGCTGTAGGTTTTGACTACGTTAATGGCCGGTCTATTGGGCTTGCTTTTCAGGCGATTTTGCAAAATTAGCAACGTGCTTTCTAGACCTTCATGAATATCGACCGATTTCATCTGAGATTCGTCTACTCGCGAGAAATTCCGCAATGAAAGGACGATTTCCCGGATGCGTTCTGCCCCTACGCGCATAGATTCTAGGATTCGCGGCAGATCTTCTTGCACAAACTCTAGGTCAATGGCTTCTATGTGGGCGACAATTTCGGGATGGGATTGGGCATGGCAATCTTGATAAAGTTCAACAAGCTTAAATAGGTCTTGAACATATTGACCTGTATAAGTGATGTTGCCGTAAATAAAATTGACGGGGTTATTGATTTCATGAGCAATTCCAGCGACTAATTGCCCTAGGCTAGACATTTTTTCGCTTTGGACGAGTTTGGCTTGGGTGCGCTGGAGATCGTGCAATGCTTTTTCGAGGTGGGTGGCTTTTTCTCGTTCGCGGGTCTCGCTTTGGCGGAGGGCTTTTTCAATTTGTTGGCGTTCGACAATTTCTGCAACGAGTTTGCGGTTGGCTTTGGTCAGATCGCCGGTACGCTGTTTCACCCGTTCTTCGAGGGTTTCTTGGTAGTGACGCAGGGCTTGTTCGGCGCGTTTGCGATCGCTAATATCGCGAGAAATTCCCACAATTCCTAAAGGGTTGCCTTGGGCATCGCGCCAAACGCTTTTAATGCTGTTAAAAATATAGGTGACATCGCCTACGGTGAGGACTTCTTCGATGTTTTCCGAGATCCCGGTTTGAACGATGCGCCGATCCACTTCCCAGAGTTTTTGGGCGACTTCTAAGGGCATAAACTCTGCATCGCTTCTTCCAACGACTTCCGGGGAGGTTCTGTTAAACAGACGAGAATTTGCAGAATTGCTGATGACGTAAATTCCCTGTAAGTCTCGAACAAAGATGGCGTCTGGGGTACTGTCGATGATGGATTGTAGCAGGTGATAGTGTTTGAGAAGCCGTTGTTCGGCTTGTTTGCGATCGCTAATATCGGTAACGCTAGACCAAATTAAGCTTTCTCCAGCATGTTGCAGCACCACTCGCGAAACTTGAACTGGAATGGTGTAGCCCGCTTGATGCCAATATTCTTTCTCATAAGGGCCGTAACGCTGGAGGTTTGGCAAGCGAGCAAACTGAGATCGTTCTGCACTCAGGTAAGTTTCTGGGGTAATCTCCCAATAGGTGAGGTTCAGAAGTTCTTCCACCCTTCTTCCGAGAAGTTGCGCCAACTGGGAGTTAACGGCGACTAAAGTCCCGTCTAGGCGGCATAGAATTAAGCCAACCGGACAGCATTCAATCAGTTGTTGCAGAAAATTGGGACTAGCATCAAGGTTTAAGCCAGAAAACAACGGGTTTGAGAAGAAAAAGCTGGCGTTTGCCATGTTTCCAAAGAGGCGATCGATCGACCTAACCATTCAATCTACAGCGCGTGCGAGCTTGTCTTAGCTCCAGGTAGACTCTTGAAAGAGTTTTGACTCTACCTGCGGGAGTTACCCCAGTTAGAGGTGGGATAGGTTAGCAAACAATGACCTTAGCTATCCCTTGATTGGGTTCACCCTGTTAACCCAAGTCCCGCCTATCCTTACCTGTGCTGGAGCAGACTTCACCTAGGGGGACTGAATCAGACTTACTCTACCATTCAGCTTGAGTAAGATTGCACTGGAATTGTAACTAAATTTTAGGAAGGATTATCTGTAATTTGGGTATTCTTTCCTGGTTAACTGACAAAACTCTTTTGCCCTCATCCCCAACCCTTCGCCCATTGGGAGAAGGGAGTTAATCAGCGATGAGCGTTCCCTCTCCTATGGGAGGGCGGTTCGGACAACACCTTAATCAGATTTGTCAGTCAATCAGGTATTCTTTCAGCATTTTTTGTCAGTCCAATTCTACAGACACCGAAGCATCGCGCCGAACATGGATAAAATGCGAGAGATTTTCAAAGGTATCGTCATGGCTAATCACAAAAAGCTGACGGAAGGTTTGGATTTGACTGCCGCTTCCTGAGAGCCTTGCGAGCGCATCGGCTAGCTGACGGCGACGCGGGAGATCCATATTGGTTGTCGGTTCGTCAAAAAACGCAATATCAATATCAGCAATGATACGGAGGAGCGCTAACCGAACTGCCAGTGCAGCACACATCTGTTCGCCGCCAGACAAGCTTTTAAAACCGCGCCGATGTCCGTCTTCTTGGACAACAATTTCGTAATCTTCTGTCCACTCTAAGGCAACATTTTGACGGTTAAGGAGTTCGCGGAAAAGCTTATCGGCTTCGCGAGAAATTTCTTCGAGGTAGAATTTTGTAATTCGGGGCGAAGCTTGGTTATAGAAGCTCCGAGAGTCGGTAATAAATTTGAGCGTTTGTTGACATTGCTGGAGCCGCGTGGCTGCGCGATCGCGCTCTTGTGCGAGTTGTTTATACTGCTCGATTTGTTGTTGAATTCGAGCCAATTCGCTGCGTTTGGGGGCAAGGCTGCCTTGAATTTGGGCCTGTTGTTGAAATTTGAGGTGATATTCGGTTTCGAGGTTTTCTTGCTGTTGGGGATCGAAGCTGGCTGTTAAACTATCGCGTTCGACTTGTAAGGCTTGGTGCTGATTTTCTAAGTCTTGCAGTTGGGCGATCGCACTTTGCAATTCGGCTTCAAGTCGGGGACAATGTTGGGCGGCTTCTTCGTGTTTGAGGTAGTCTAAATATTGGGGTTGATGTTGAGTCTTGATTTGATTACATTCTTCAATTTGACGATCGAGTTCGTCAAAGGAACGTAGTTGTTCTTCTAGGGTTTGAATCTCTTGCAGGAGTTTTTCTTTAAGCTGTTGCGCGCCGCTATATTTCTGTTGAATGTTGGCGAGTTGTTGAATTTCTTGGGCAAGAAGTTCGGCTTGAGCGCGGGGATTTTTTAAGGCGGCGAGTTGTTGGCGAGTGGCTTCTAATTGCTTGACAATCTCTGGTTCTTGTGTTACCTGAAAAGTGAGTTTACTGAGGTGCGATCGCCGCTCTTGAATTTCGGTTCCTAGCTGCTTTTGGTCTTGTAATTTTGCGGCTAAACTAGCAAAATCGGTTCGACATTGATAAGCCGTATTCAGTTGTCCTTGTAGCGCTTCTAAATGCTGCTGAAGCTGTTGAGGAGACGTTTGCTGATGCAGATCGTTAAGAATTGCCTGGAGAGATTCTAACATCTCTGAATGAGATAGATCGGCTAATTCAAAAGTATTTTTGACTTGGGTTTGGAGTTGAGGATAGGAATCGAGTTGTTGTAGAGTTTGTTGCAGTTGAATTAAATAGCGATCGCGCTTTTGTTCGTTCCGCTTGACTAACTTCGATAAACTCTCCTTAAATTGTTGGGCGGCGGCGATCCGACTGAGCTTTTCGCTGACTGTATTTTGTTGTTTTTCTAATTCTGGAATTTGGCGAACGATTGCTTCTAAACTGCGGAGTTTTTCAATACTTTCCTGAAGAACAGTCAGCTTGTCTTGCAGTTGCAAAAGTTCTGCTTCTACCCTCTGTTTATCCCGTTGAGCAGATTGAACCTCCTGCAACGTTTTTTCTTGTTGAATGCATTCTAATTCATGGGTTTCTTGACGTTCAATTAAAGGTTGAAAGCGGTCGAGTTGGGCTTGGTAGTCTTGAGCGCGATTGACCTTATCTTGAAGCAATTGTAAATCAATTTCAGATTGATTTAAGCGTTGAATATATCGTTCTCGTTGTTGAAGAAGAGTCTGACGTTCAGATTGCAGCTTGGTGAATTGCTGAAATTTAGCTTCAGCCTCCTGATACGCCAAATATCCCGGACGAGTAGAAATACAAACTTGCAAGCTTTCCTGTGCTTTTTCTAGAGATTGCTGGCGAATTTGATTGGCTTGTAATTGACTAGAAATTTGAGCCTTTGCCGTTTGCAAGCGACTTTCTAAAGATTGAATGGTCTTGGCAAGTTGAGCAAATTCATCTCGCGTTTGTTTTAATACTGCCAATTGTTGAGTTAGCGTTTCTAGTTCAACCTCATCTGCTTCAATTGCTAAAATGAGTTGCTGGCTTTCGTGTTGCAGTTCGTCCCAATTTTGTAATTGTAGTTCGTAATGATTAATAGCTTGTTCGAGTTGGCTAACTTGAAGCTTGGCGTGGTTTTCTAAATCCCTTCCTTGAGTAAAAGCCTGCTTGTATTCTTCAACCTTCAATATAGGGTCAAAAATCTTTTTGCGATCGCCCGGTTTCCTCAAAAAATCCGTCGTCAGCGTTCCTTGAGGAATTCCAATCGTTTCTGAAAATAACTTTGATAGTTCCGTATTTTGCCCTACCCCCAGATGTTGGCGCAACCAGAGGGTGACATCCTCAACCTTTGTGTAATCTAACTTACGCTTCAGTTGAGGATCGTACAGTTCGTAGCCGCGCTTAGTACAGCGCTGAATTTGATAAGTTCTACCATCCAAACTGGAAATAAACTTAACCACAACTTGGGCTTGAGAACAGCCTTTGCGGATCAACTCCTCCTTGCTGTAGTCGCTGTAGTTAAACAACGTCCAAGCGATCGCTTCTAGGATACTGGTTTTTCCTGCCCCATTTTCCCCGCAGATCGCATTGGTTCCCGCCTCAAACTCAAAATAGCTTTGGCGATGAGACTTAAAATTTTCCAGTTGAACGGAGAGAATTTCCATAGTTTAAAACTCAATTCCGGGTTGCGCCTTGATCCCCTGTTCGCGGAAAGGGTGTTTAATTAAGGTCATTTCCGTTACTAGGTCAGCTTGCTCGATCAGTTGAGGTGGCGCGCCGCGTCCGGTTAAGATCGCATGAGTTTGTGCTGGCTTGCGCTTCACCCCTGCCAATACTGTATCGACATCCAAATAACCCAGCTTAAGGGCGACATTAATCTCATCTAACAAAACGAGCTTAAATTCGGGGTTGAGAATGTATTCTAGGGCAGTTTCCCACGCCTGGGTTGCTTTTTCGATATCGCGATCGCGATCTTGAGTTTCCCAGGTAAAGCCTTCCCCCATTGCGCGAAACTCCAGTTGATGCGGAACCCAAGGACTAAATGCCTGTTTCTCCGCCGGTTCCCAAGCCCCTTTGATAAATTGTACGATCGCCACTCGATAGCCATGTCCGAGCGATCGCAGTACCATTCCTAAAGCCGCAGTGGTTTTGCCCTTACCATTTCCAGTATTGACCACAATTAGCCCCTTTTCTTGGGAAGCCTGCGCGAGGCGTTGTTCCTGAACTTCCTTGCGGCGCTGCATTTTCTGGCGGTACTGTTCAGATGTGAGGGAACCAGGAGAAGATGACCGATCCATAGACTCAAACTCTCAACGAGGGTTTTCTAATATCGTGGCAGATTTAGGCGGCAAATTTGCCGTCCAGTGAATTTCTATCTTAGGGAGAGGTTCTAGCCAAAACCCTCGCTTTTTCAGGGATAGCAGTCCTTTTTGGGTGCGATTCGCGAAGCGATCCGCTTTGCGGAATCGCCAAACCTTATCCGAACTTTAAGTAAAATTATTGAGCTACTTCAGCAACATCAATGCTAGAGTGAGATTGCTCATCCTTAAGTTCAGGTTGCAAGACAAAATTGGTATTCCCTGCCCTGACCGGATACCCTTGGAGACCTTCATGGTATCTGGAGATGAAACTCAAACGCAAGCGCAAGTGCGATCCCGCTCTCTCTTGGGCGGATCGTTGTGAAGCACCTAGTATAAGCTGACCGACCTGTAACTTCAGGTTCGTTAAACTCTACGAAATGTAGATAGCACGAACTGGGTCGGTCAAGCTCTTATGGTAGGACTGATTGTCTCGTCTACTCCTACAAGAGCGAAAATTTTTCCCCACAATAAAGGGCGGCGTTGAAGTAACGCACCTGCTCGCCAACAGAGGGCTATTGATTTGGAGATCCTCTCCGTTAATGGCAATCATCTGGCGAATTTAGCCATGCGGCTCAGTTTTTTGCTGTTGAGATTCTAAAAATCCTCAATAGCAGATATCTCTTGCTCCTGGCTATCTCAAACGATGGGGATCGACACGTACACTTTCAATTTCTTTTATGCTATTCGCCTTATTTGGAGTATCGAAATGTCAAAACTACTCAACCATAGAATTGCACCCTCCCCCATGCCCACTGAGATCGGCGTCGTCGATCTAATTGACGGTTATTTTACCGCTTATAATTCAGCGCGGCTGCGGGAAATTTGTCACCTGCTGACTCGCGAAGTCATGCAACCGGGCGTTACAGTCGGCGTGAGTTTATCGGGAGCCATGACACCTGCCGGGTTTGGCGTAGGTGTATTAGCCCCCTTGATCCGCAACGGGTTCATTGACTGGATGATCAGCACGGGTGCGAACCTGTACCACGATATGCACTACGGACTGGGGATGAGCTTGTATGCAGGCAGTCCGTTTGCTGATGATGTTAAACTGCGCGATGAAGGTCGGATTCGGATTTATGACATCGTGTTTGGCTACGATGTGCTGTTGCAAACCGATGCCTTTATTCGGGAAATCTTACGCGCTCCTGCTTTCCAAAAGCGCATGGGAACCGCAGAATTTCACTATTTGTTAGGTAAGTATGTTTGGGAAGTGGAAAAACGCTTAGGCGTTCAAAATTCCTGCCTGCTGGCGACTGCTTACGAATGTGGCGTCCCCATCTACACCTCTTCGCCTGGGGATAGTTCCATTGGCATGAACGTGGCAGCTTTGGCGCTGGAAGGATCTCAGTTAGTTATCGATCCTTCTTTAGATGTTAACGAAACAGCAGCGATCGCCTATGGGGCCCGCGAGTCGGGTATCCCGGAAGTAGAAGGCAAAAGCGCTGCTGTGATTATCGGTGGCGGCAGTCCGAAAAACTTCTTGCTGCAAACCCAACCCCAACTTCATGAAGTGCTAGGTTTGGAAGAACGGGGACACGACTACTTTGTCCAAATTACTGATGCACGTCCCGATACGGGCGGTTTGTCGGGTGCAACGCCTTCGGAAGCAGTCAGTTGGGGTAAAGTTGACCCGAATGAACTCCCCAGTACGATTGTTTGTTACACCGATAGCACGATCGCACTACCCATTATTACCGCCTATGTGATGCAGCAATGCCAGCCGCGATCGCTCAAGCGTCTTTACGATCGTCGCGAAGAATTACTCGCTAAACTTCGGGAAGACTACGAAGCCGCAAAACGCCAGCCCGTCGAACTTCCACCCATTCCTGTTTTTGAAGAGGTTGCAGCGGAACCCGTCGCCACCTATCCTTGTGGCACTCCGATCCGCAAAAAACGTCACTAATCAATAGTTAACCTCTCCTTTACTGATCCTCCTCTCTATCTGGCGATAGGGAGGACTTTTTTTAGTGCTGAGTGCTAAGGAAGATCTTCTTGAACTACCGCCAGTCATCTAGGGCAAAAATATCGGGGCGGTTATAACCCCCGTCGTGGGGTTGAAGCATGGTAACGCCTGTGACTTCGGTGCGGAAACCTCGGTTCACCATTTGTTGGTAAGCGGCTTGTCGTCCAGAATTGACACCCGCCACTAGGCGCGATAAACCTTGGGTAGCGGCGACGGCTTCGCACAAGTTGAGGAGTTGCTCAAAGCGATCGCCTGCTTGCCTTCCCGGTCGGACGGCCCCAAACTTAACATAACAGGTATCGCTTCCGGCTTCCGTTCCTGCCCCCCAGTGGCAAACGGCAAAACCCGCTAACCCAGACTCATCCCATAACAATAGAGTATCGCCGAGGTTGAGGCTAGAAACAATTTGAATTTCCCCAGATACGTCCAAACCGGGATAAAGGCTATCGGTTAATTCCCTACAGGCTTGTAAGCATTCCTGTTGCTGCGAGGGGGTGAGTTGGGAAAATTGTGCTTCGTTAGAAACCGCTTGGTGGGAGTTGACTGTTTTTCCCATCACCATAGTGAGATAGTTGGGCCAAAACCCAAATTTTTGATACAACCCATGATGCAACGGGCTATTGGGAAAGGTAAATAACCCGGTTTGCTGGTTATTCCATGCCTCAAAGCGATCGCACGCAGCCCGCACAAGCTGTTTGGCGACTCCTTGTCCCCAAAAGTCGGGATGAACGCTTAACGGGCCAAAATAGCCAAAACTCCCCCAATTCACAGCAATAATAGAACCCACCAATTGACCGTCAACTTCTGCCGCAAAAGCCGCACGAGGGTCTGTTTTCCAGCGATGGTGAAAATATCCCGCATCCCCACAAAATTGCAGCGGATCGGCAAGTTTAATAAAGGTACCAAACGCCAAACGGAAAATGCGATCGGCTTCCTGAAGTTCGCTTTCTTGCAGTAGACGCACGCTGACATCCATCAAAGTTGCTTTCCTATTTCGTTACGTTCCAGTTAATTAAAGCGAATCTGGCTTCTGTGAATGAATCCCGGCGTACCACATGCATTTGTAGGATACCACTCTCTTCCACTGGTCATCCCTGCCTGTAATTGAATGGCCCGAAATTCTCGAACGGTGCAAAGAACCTCTCCGTTGGGACGGTTTCGTACATTAGAAGGCGGATCGAAGACGACTGCAATGGAGGTACCGGGAGTAAAGCTAGGGGCAGTACAAACCACTTTCATTAAGTCTTCTGTAGCCTGAGATTGAGGATAATTTACGGCTTGTTCGGGAAAAGTTGTCCAACTCCAAGCCGTACAGTTTGCTTGACTTGAAATTCTTTCATTTTCCAAACTGTAAGTGAAGTTGACGCTACGGTTGTTAATTCGTTCAATTGAACAAAGGTTCACAAAAACATTTTGCCCGCCGACAGCTTTTCCCAGAAAATAGTTACAATTTTGAGCCTGACTGGGAAGACCCCAGAAAAGAGCAATCAGGGGTGAGGCAACCCATGCTAGAGTTATAAACTCACAGAATTTAGGTTTCATAGTTCCTCCATCAACACTTAAAAGAAAGGCATCCCAAAATCCGGTTTATCGGGTCGCTGTCCCAGTACCCATTTGTAGACTTCTAGGGTTTGTTGGGCTTTTTTGTCCCAGGTAAACAAGTTGAGGGCGCGATCGCGGGCGCGTTGTCCCAAGGGAGCGATCGCGCTAGGATTATTTGCCAGGTCGGTTAAGATCTCGCGAAAACGCCGGACAATTTCTGTACGCGGCGCGATCGGGACGGTGTAACCTGTATCGGGGGTGACAAACTCGCCGGGGCCGCCATAGTCTACTACAATCGGCACGACACCCATCGCCATTGCTTCAATAACCACTGCACCGCCAAACTCGCGGATGCTGGGGAAACCAAAAATATCAGCTTGGGCGAGTCTTTCTTGAACTTGGGCGTGTTCTAGCCAGCCTGCCAGTTTTACCCCATCTGTCAGGCGTTCTTCAGCAATCAGGCTTTGCAAGCGCGGCATATCCGGGCCATCGCCAATAATTTCGACCGTGAGAAGGCGATCGCGAATCAGGGGTGCAGCCGCTTCTAGCAGCATATCCGCCCCTTTATAGGGAACCAGACGCCCCACAAACACCACTTTGATCGGCGTTTGGGGAACCCCTGTACGCAGGGCATAGCGCTGCGGATCGATAGCGTTTTCCGGGATATAAATGCTTTTCGCCCGATACGGGGCGGGCATTTGTTCCCAGGTATTGCGCGAACCCACTAAAATAGCAGCCGCATCGCGACGGGTGGAACGGTAGCCGGGGAAGAGTTTATAGACATCCCGGACGTAGGACAGCCATTCTTTTTCCTGGCGGCGAACGGTATCGAAGGCTTTGGGCCAGGGTAAGCCGCCATTGAGGGGCCCCACAATGAAGGGAACGCCGACTTGACGGCATTTTCCCCCTAGAATGCTGGGGATGGTGGGGCTTAAGGGGGTAACGCGGTGAACGATATCGAATTCTTGGTTAGCGATCCGTTTGCCAAATTTCCGCCAAACTTGGCGTTCAAAGTAATAGTAGGGGAAAACTGAGAAAGCCATCGCGGTTGTCCAGCCTTTTCCCTCCCCTCCCCGTAGTAGGGATATGAGTTTCTCGATGGGTTGGCGGACGGGTTCGGTATCGATAATGGTAAAGTATTCGCCTTCAACGCATCCCGCCCGCTGGAAGACTTCCCGATTGGGCAGTTCGGTGATAACGTGAGCATCAGTGATATTGGCGATCGCTCTGGTTTGCGACCAGCCCACTAAGGGGACGCTGATCCATTCGGGGTTAGCAATTTGGGCGATCAGCAGGACTCGCAAGCGGTCTTTTGACATGGGAGTCGGTTAGGTAAGGGCGTTAACAATTTTTTGGGCGATGCTATCCCAATTTAAGGTGGTTTGAATTTTCGATCGGGCTGCATCGGACATGGCGGCGAGGCGTTGCGGATCTTGAAGCAGGGAAATGAGGGTTTTTGCGATCGCCTCTGCGGTAAGTTGATCCACTAAAATTCCATTCACCTCTTGTTCGACAATTTCGGGCATTCCATCGCGATCGGAAACAACACAAGGAACGCCATAATTGAGGGCTTCGAGTAAGAATTCTTGGAAAGGTTCGCAATAGGAAGGGGCAACAACAATATCGGTATTGAGGAAAATCTCGCGCAGTTCATCGTGGGAACGAATGCGGCCCGGATTTAAAACACCCGGTTCGTTTATATTAATCTTTTTACCAATAATCACGAGTTGAGCTTGGGGAATCACTTGACGAACTTGCTTAAAGGCTTCTAGAACTAAGGGGCCGCCTTTACGTTCAAAGTCAGAACCGTTAAATAGCAGTTGATAGCTACCAAATTTCTTTTTACCAGTGTAGGGTTCGTGAAAGTGACCCGCAGACGCAACTACCGTAATTTTATCGGGCTTGACGCCATAATCTTCAATTAAGCATTGCTTCACCATCTGACTCATGGGAAACAAATGGGTCGCGTTTTGATAGGCTTTGCGTTCGCATTCCAACCAAGCTTCTAAATCTTTAGCGTTATCAAAAGGACACCAAGGCGACCATTTATCAGCAGCCAGTTTCATGGTGTAATCTAAGTACATCCCGTAGGGAATATCAAAGTTATCCCAAAAGGGACTAAATAAACCAAAAATCTGTAAGACAAAATCGGGTTTGTAGGGAAGTTGACGAATTTTTCTCTCGGCGTTGCGCGATTTGGTAATGTAAGCTTTAGGGTTTTTATGAAAAATTTTATCGGCTTGGCTTAAGGAGACTTTATAAAGAACTTTATAAGCCGTATCTGCTACTTTTTGGGGAAGCTTGTTATTATAGACATCGCCACAGGGTAAGCGTTCTAGACTCTGACAATGGGCTTCTAGGGCTTTGAGGAGATATTGATAGCGATAGAGAAAATTGGGATCGCCTGTTGCAACAACTTGTTTTAGCTGCATCTATAGACCTCGCACAAGAGCGGTTTATTTTTGCTCGTTCTGTCTAATCGTGGAAGTTTGTAAACTCCTGGCACTCTGATGATGGTAGGGAAGTCAAGTTAAGCTAACAAATGCATTCGCTACGTTGATAAACGGTCATCTGACTTTTGACTTCAGGACTTTGGCGATCGTACTGATGGAGAACGTTGATCGTACTGCCATCTTCGTTGACTAAATATCCCTGTTCGTTGAATTTGAGCTTTGATGCTTCACTATAATGCATCGTTAGGATTGGGCCTTGGTAATTATTATAAAATTTCACATTTGGCACTAACCCCTTATGCAAAATATAGTTATGCACGCCTTGATCGATGCCCCAGGTATGGCATTTTAAGGCAAGCATCCGATCGATCATCACTTCTAAATAATTCAAAATGGCATCGCGGCTACCGATCGTTGTTCCCGAACAAGAGGTTCGACAATGACCAATTTCTTGCAAGGCTTCTTTTCCAAATCCTTGGGCGATCCATTCAGTATTCGCATCGCCAACATTTAACGTTTTACCTTCTTCTTCAAAGAAGCAGCAGAGGCGATCGCCAATTTCAAAATCAAACGGATCTCGCTGAAAAATCACATCGCGCACATCCGTTAGCATAATCTTGTCATACTGATGCCCATACTTTGAAAGATAGAGATAGTACAGGGGATAGCGCACGCACATCACATGAACAAACAAGCTAGCAATTTGTGCCTTTGTGCGATAAGAACCGCGTTTTCCAGTCGTTAGCTTTTTAACAATCCAATAATTTAAGCGATTAATGGGATAAAGATTGACCAGGCGATGATAAGGATAAATCTTTTTCATCGCCCACTTGCCGTTACGATATAAGGGCAATTGAAAATAAAGCTCGTTAAACGCTTGCACGTCAACCCCAAACTCGCGAATTCCGGCAATGGTTTCCGGGGCTAGATCGCCGACGAGAAAACAAATATCACCCTCATAGCCCGTATTTCTAAGCGAGAGAAGAAAAGGTTTAATCTTCTCAAAATTATAGGTTTTCACTAAACCCATAACCAGATTTTTTTGAGGCTTTGAATCTTGATTCATAAGTCAGTTGAAGCTACCAGTAACACTTCAGTTTGAGACACTTACTTTCACCCTTGTCTGCTTGAGATCGATAATTTTACCGTTGGTGATTGTTTGACAATTAGGCTAGAGTATTAATCGAGAATTTTTTGGGGAGGCTGTCAGCATTGCGAGGCTGAACTTGTGAAGTCCTGTCAAGCTTTGACTAGCAGTGTGTATCGTCCGTTAAGTTTCTCAAATATAACTCAAAAGTGAGAACAGAAAAGATTTTTAGGGTGCTGAACTGCAAGGGGCTTCCTTGACTCCTTTGATAACCTCCTCTAAGCCCGATCAACTGCCGGATACCTGCAATGCTGAATAAGTATAATGCTACGCTCGAAAAGCTGAGTCCCGGACTGCGTAAGATTTTAGGTAACATTGGCTGGCTATTTGCCGATCGCATTCTTCGCATGGGCGTTGGAGTGATTATCACCGCTTGGCTAGCCCGTTACTTAGGCCCCGACCAGTTTGGCTTACTGAATTATACGATCGCTTTTGTTTCATTATTTACGACCCTGGCGGCATTAGGCTTAGATCAAATCGTGGTTCGCAACATCGTCCGCGATCCCGACTGTAAAGCCGAAACCCTGGGGACAACGCAAGCCTTAAAAGTCTGTAGCGGTATTTTAGGTTACATCCTAGCGATCGGCGCGATCGCCCTTTTGCGTCCAGACGATCCCCTGATTCGCCTGCTAGTCGCCATCATCTCCGGTAGCCTCGTCTTTGAATCTCTCAATACGATTGACTTCTGGTTTCAAACCCAGGTGCAATCTAAATACACCGTCTGGGCGAAAAATATCGCCTTTATCATCATGACGGCGGTTCGCATTCTGTTAATTTCCCTGCAAGCCCCCCTGGTGGCGTTCGCGTGGGCGGCGCTGGCTGAAAGCGCGTTAGGCGGAATTGGCTTAACCGTCGCCTATAGTATCAGTGGCGAAAACCTGCGAACCTGGCAAGTGAACTGGGGACGGGCGCGAGGTTTACTCAAAGATAGCTGGCCGTTAATTCTATCAAACCTAGCAATTATGGTCTATCTGCGGGTTGACCAAGTGATGTTAGGACAACTCGCCACCGATGAGTCTGTGGGGATCTACTCTTCAGCCACCCGCTTATCGGAAGTGTGGTATTTCATTGCGATCGCCATTGTCAATTCCGTGACCCCTAGCATCGTCGAAGCTAAGAACCAGGGGGAAAACGCCTACTATGGCAAACTGCAAAAACTGTTTAACCTGATGGCGGGAATTGCCTATGCGATCGCCATCCCCATGACCTTCCTGTCTACCCCCCTAGTCGTTCTCGTCTTTGGTCAAGAATACGCCCGCGCCGGTGAAGTCCTTTCCATTCACATCTGGGCGGCCCTGTTTACCTTCTTTGGCTGGTCTAAGGGCGTGTGGATCGTCACCGAAGGTCAGACCCTTTTCGCCCTTGTCGCCACCTCCCTAGGGGCAGTGATGAACGTGGGGTTAAACCTGTGGCTAATTCCCCAGTATCGAGAAATTGGGGCAGCGATCGCCACCGTCATTTCCTACGGCTTTACCGATTATGTGATGTGTTTCATCTATCCGCCAACCCGTCGTCTCGCCTGGATCATGACCAAAGCCCTAACCCTGAGTTTCCTGTTCAGGCGATCGTAGAACCGAACTAAAAGGCTTGTTCTTTGCGAAGCAGTTCGCCGATGGTCAAATTCGGCTGAGGTTTGCCTTCAAAAGCGGTTCCCACCTCCCCATTAAAGAAATGCACCAACCCAATGTTGTAAGCTTCCTCTGGTAGAGGAATATAGCCCACCTGTTCGGAAATCTGAGAACCATTTTTTAAGTAGAAGTTGACAAACTCCTTAACGGCTGGGTTATTTTGGGCCGATAAATAATTGACATAGATAAACAAGGGCCGCGCAAACGGTTGATACTCGGCATTTTCCACCGTTTCTCGCTGGGGCGATACGTTATTAATCGCTAAAGCCTTCAGTTTGTCTTGATTTTGCTCGTAATAAGAATAGCCAAAAAATCCGATTGCATTCGGATCGTTCGCTACCCCACTCACCAGTAAATTATCATCCTCGCTAGCGGTAAAGTCTTTGCGGGTTTGCTGACCCGAACCCACCACCACCTCAGCAAAATAGTCATAGGTACCCGAATCTAAACCCGCCCCATACAGGTTAATGGGTCGGTTGGGATAAGAGGGGCGAATTTGCTGCCAAGTTTTGATTTGTCCTTGGGCCGCAGGCTGCCAAAGGGTTTTGAGTTCGTCTACGGTGATATCTTGCGCCCAGGTGTTTTGCGGGTTCACCACCAGGGTTAGCGCATCAAAAGCAATGGGTAACTCCACAAAACGCACCCCCGCTTCTCGACAAGCCAGGATCTCGGCTTCGGAAATTGGGCGAGAGGCGTTGTTAATGTCGGTTTCCCCAGCGCAGAATTTTTTAAACCCGCCGCCAGTCCCGGAAAAGCGCAAGTCAAGCTGGGCATTACTGCCTTTTTCCGTTTGTTGAAAGGCGGCGGCGACGGCTTGGGTAACGGGGAAAACGGTACTGGAACCATCAATTTCAATTTCCGGCGTAGAAACGGCGGGTAGGTTAGTGCTGGTGATGGCTTGGGTGGAAACTTCGGGCGCGGGGACGCAGGCTGAAATCATGAGGGCGATCGCCCCTAGCAATTGCGTTCGGGTAGAGAAAACCATATTTATCTCGATCTCCTGGGCACGAACAAGGAAGACAGGTTGCAATCTGTTCCAAATTATAGTTAAATCAATTTAACTTGATGAGTCAAGCAAAAGTAATCTTTAAACAAAGGAACAAATTAACCAATCGATAAAGAAAGCACAAATTTTTCTTAATATGAGCTAAAAGCTGCGCCAGATCGCGCTCTCCGGGCGATCGCGCGGAGGGCTGCGGTAATATTCGTTAGATAACTTCCGTAATTCTACTTAGACGCCTAACACTTGTCTGTACTGCGCGATCGCCTTCTCCAGGGAAAAATCTAGCGCCCTTTGTTTCAAACTCGTGGAGTTAACCGGAGAATCCAGCGTTTTAGCGATCGCCTCCGCCATTGCTGTCACATCCCCAATGGGAACAAGCGGCCCATACTGTCCATTAATCAAAATCTCGCGAGGGCCGCTTTCGCAATCCGTAGACACCACCGGAATCCCCGCCGCCATTGCCTCAATTAACGCCGTAGGCAACCCTTCAAACAGCGAAGACAACACAAACACCGAAGATTTCGCCATATAAGCATAGGGGTTAGAGACAAAGCCCGGTAACAACACCTCTTGCCCTAACCCCAAATCTTGGATTAACCGTTCCAACATCGGGCGATCCTGCCCTTCCCCTAAAATCATTAAACGAATCGGGCGGTGTTGGCGTAACTCAGCAAAAGCCTGAATTAAAGTCGGAAAATCTTTTTGCCGTTCCAAACGCCCCACCCCTAAAATAACGGGAGGGCGATCCGGCTCAAACCAATAATGATCGACCGGTTCTTTCACCCGTTCGTAAAATTCAGGCATCACCACCGGGTTATAAACGACCTTCACCAAACCCGAAGCCATCCCCAAACGGGCTAAATCCTCAGCCGCCCCTTGAGACACCGTAATCACAGCATCCGCCCAAGGATAAAATAGCTTTACCAAGTAAGGCGCGATCCGGCGCTTCAAGTTCGTCGCATTTTGCGCTTCTCGCGACAGCGTATTATGAACCGTCACCACCACTCGCACGGGCAATCTCATCAAGCGCCGCGTCCAAATTGCCACCAAATTCGCATCTTCCAAGGCAGAAAGCAGGGCAACAGGTTTCTGTTTCCGCACGTAACGGGCTAAGATTGGCAGGCTCAAGATTAAACGCTTGCTCTTGAGATTAATTAAGCGCACCCCAGGCGGAATCTGCGACATTAAAGGCCCTTCTGCCTTCGCCAAAACCAAATCCACCTCTAATCCCGCTTCCACAAATCCTCGCGCTAGATACAGCATAATTCGTTCTGCTCCACCGCCATCCAAAGCAGACATAAATAGAGCAATTCTCGTCTTCGGTTGTTCGGGATTCATAGGGCTGTTTTGAGGTAGATGGAGGACAGGCTTAATCTTTAGGATTTTTCAGATAAACGTAGATTGCTCTGGCGTAGAGCGTTATTTTACCCCAAAGGGATAGGGAAGCCCGGTGTTTTTTGACATACTGGCGATATTCTGGCGTTAAGCCGCCATTGCGCCAAAAAATCCCGATTCCCGACGCCATCAAATAACTCGCAAGTTCGATCAGTTCGGGGAAGTTGACCCCAATCCAATAAGCTTTGAGGATTAATAATTTGGCTTTGCGTTGTTGTTTATCGCTTTTGACTACATAGCGATCGCTCCCAGCCTCGCGGACAAATCCATGAGCGTTATCACCATGCAAGCGATATAAACCCAGTTTACTTTCTAAGGTCGCGCCGGGGCTTAAACCCATGCTGGTAAAGATCAAATAACCATCATTCAACAAGGTACCTTCCGCATCGGGCATCGGCAGAATTTTACCTAACAGAGAACGGCGAAAGCACAGCCCGGAAGTAGAAGGATAGGGAAAGTTTTTATACAGTTTTCCCCGACGCAGGGAGGCGCATAAATCAAAGTGCTGTCGGTTGCTAGCGGTGAGGGGTTTGTCCTCCCGAATAGCTTTAACATCAACAAACTGGCTCTCTGTGAATTCTAAGGGGTGAAAGCACCACCCCAAGCTCGGATCGGTCTCGAAGGCGCTGACCACTTCCGCCACGCGATGGGATAAACACAGGTCATCCGCATCCAAAAAACAGAGAATTTCGCCCCGGCTGGCTGCAAATCCGGCATTAAAGGCGCTCGGTTGTCCGCCATTAGCTTTAAAAATGGGGATAATGCGATCGCCATATTCCTCAATCACCGCCCGCGAGTCATCCGTCGAACCATCATCGACCACAATGACTTCACACGGCGAATAGGTCTGTTGTAAGGCGCTATCAATCGCATCGTTTAAAAATCGCCCGTAATTGTAGTTATTAATGACAATACTGACCAGTGGTTTGCTCATGCCCCTTCCCCTGTTGGTGCGTTTCCTCCAGGAATCGCAGGTTGGCTAATTTGCTGCTTATATTGTTCCCAATATTCTCGTTCGGCTTTTTCCTGGGGAGTCAGTCGCCGGACATAACCAATGGAAAGCGTTACCGCAACGTGCAGCAGCCAAAAAAGATTATTGTGTTCGATAATCGTACTCTCCGTTTGGTTATACAAAATTAAGAACGAAGCATACAACAACGGCCAGAGGGCGGCGGAGGATTGGGTAACTCGCAACCAACTCACCCCGCGAATGTAAATCGTCACCAAACTCATCGCAAAGAAAAATGAACCCAATAGCCCTAGGTCAAGGGTGAGGTTAATAAAGCCATTATGCGAGTGCGCGGGTTGATATCGCACTGCCGTCCACACATATTCTGCACCGCCGGAAACTTGCCAAAAGGCTTGATAGCCATAACCTAGCCAAGGTCGCTGTCTAATTTTCTCAATAGAAGCTTCCCACAAATAAGTCCGACCGCTGAGGGTGGGTTCTTTCCCCAAACCGAATAAGAAGCCTTCCCAGTTTTCGACCAACCATGTGACACCGCTGGTCGTGACAAACACAATTAAAATCAAAAAGGGAATCATGATGCCATCGCTCCAGCGCAGCGCTTTAAACAGCGGCGTCAATGCAACTAGGGCTAGGGCAATCAGTAACCCCGTTTTGGAAGTGGTTAGAAAGGCCAAACCAATAGTAACCCCAAACACAAGCCATAGCGTGCGCCGGTGTTTGGGCGGAGCATCTAGGGCGACTAACAGGGTGGGAATTGTGCCCATTGCCATGAGTCGGGCGAGGAGGTTTTTGTGGACTAACGGTCCCCGCCATGCGCCAGCGTGAACCCCCTGTTCTATGCCCGATCCGGGAAAAGCGCCTGTAAAGAGAACTGTAAAGACAGAAATAATCCCCATCCCCCACGCCACAATCTGCAATTGCTCTTTGAGCGAATAGCGCGAAGCGAGATATAGCCCAAACATTGCAGTTTGTAGGGTGGAAATTCCTCGTTTCATCGACAGGGAGGGGAAGTCCGACCACGCGAAGGAGATAATGGCGGTGAAGGCTAATGCCCAAATAAACGGATCGCGCCACAGCGCCCGAAAGACGCTTTTGGGTCGCAACGCCATCAATAGCAAGCTGGTGGCGATTACGCCATACTGAATTAGCACGATTAAGGGATATAAAGGAGAATATCCCCCACCAATCCCCCCGCCGACGCCTTCAGAGGCTACGTATCGACTTTCGATAATCAGAACTTGAGAAAAGGCAATAACGCCAAATACTGCAAACGCCTTCTCCAGTTTGAGTAAATCGGAAAGTAACGTATAAATATTCATGGAATCTTCAAAGTCGGCAAATGAACTGACCCCCCGAATGCCTAGCTACCCAGTATAATTTGTAAAAGTCGGGCTTGCCAATTTTTTCTCAATCTGTTATTAAGCTTTTATTAAAACAGTAAAACAGCCTCTTAATCCACGATTGAAGTTTTGCCTGTAGAATCAATAATTTGTTGCTTTAGAGGAGATTAATCCTTTAATGTTTAAGCTCAAAACAACTCGCTTTTTACTGTTAATAATTGCGGGTTTATTTGCTGCAATTAGCTGGAATATTGTCCCCTGCGTGGTGGCTCAGACCGCTTCCCCATCGCAAATCTCAGCGGCAAATTCTTCTGGCTATCAATGGCAAAATGTGGCGATTGGAGGAGGTGGATTTGTTACTGGAATGGCAATCCATCCGAATGTGAAAGATTTAATTTACGTGCGAACAGATGTCGGAGGTGCTTATCGTTGGGATGCGGCTCAACAGCGCTGGCTGCCTTTAATGGAAATGTTTGGTCAATCTGAAAGTTACTTGTATGGCATCGAGAGTTTAGCGCTGGATCGGAATAATCCCAATATTATTTATGCAGCGGCGGGAGAATATACCGATTCTAGAAGTCGGCACAATGGCGTCATTCTTAAATCTAGCGATCGCGGTCAGAGTTGGACGCAAACCCCCTTGAGTTTTAAGTTAGGGGCGAATGAAGATTGGCGCTGGAATGGCGAACGGTTAGCCGTCGATCCCAATCAAAGCAATCTCCTGTATTTAGGCTCGCGCCATCAGGGGTTATGGAAAAGCGAAGATGGGGCAAAAACTTGGACGAGAGTGACAAATTTTCCTACCCCAGGAACGCCGAACCGAGGAATCGTTTTCATCCTCTTCGATCCCAAAACCGGAACCCCAGGAACGCCAACTTCTACAGTTTATGTCGGGGTTGCGGGTGCCGGAGTTTATCGCAGCCAAGATAGAGGACAAACTTGGACATTGCTCCAAGATAGCGCTAAAAATCCTCAACGGGGGGTTTTAGCCAGCGATTCCACCCTGTACGTTACCTTTGATGCACCGGGAGCAATTAAAAAGTTCCGAAATAACGCTTGGGTCGATATTACGCCCGCTACCCTCGATTCTTATAACGCCATTAGCGTCAGTCCGAGCAACCCTCAATTGATAGTCGCCGCCCAATGGTTCTTTAACCACGGGAATAAACTATTTAAATCCACCAATGGCGGTCAAACTTGGCAAGAAATCCAAGCCAATCACCAAAGTAGCATTCCCTGGAAGAGCAATGACGAGCGCTTCTGGACTTCCGGGATCTCCAGCCTCAGCTTCGATCCGCATTACCGCGATCGCGTTTGGTATACCGACGGCTGGGGAATTTGGCGGACTGATGAAATTAATCGCGATCGCTCCGTTTGGCGTAACGTTGTTTCAGGACTCGAAGAAATTGTTAACTTTACCCTCGCCAGTTCTCCCCGCAGCGGCACCTTATTTCAAGGTTCAGCCGACATTGGTGGGTTGCGTCACGAAACCCTCAACGGCTACCCCCCAAAACTGATCCAATCTCCAAGCTGGATGACATCCGATTTTGTCTCAATGGATCTCTCCTCAAACGAACCCGATTTAATCGTTAGCGTTGGCAGTCGGCGATGGACTAGTTCAGGATTTCCCGATCCTGGTTACGGCGTATACTCCACCAATGATGGACGCAGTTGGACCGAATTTCCCGCCTATCCCAACGGCTATCGTAAAGCCCAACGGGGACGCGTAGCCGTAGCTGCACAAGGCGATCGCACTTGGGTTTGGATACCCGAAGGCGAAAACGAAGTCCCCTACACCACCCAAGATCGCGGCAAAACTTGGACAAGATCCACAGGTGCACCCGCTGGCTTAACCACCACCGTTTGGCAGTGGAATCAACCCCTCGCTAGCGATAAAGTCGATCCCAACCAGTTTTATCTCTACAAAAACGGCAGCTTCTACCGCAGCACCAACAGCGGCAAAACTTGGCAGGCTACCGTTAACAACCTACCCCGCTTAGACATGGACTGGGCGAATAATGCCTGGAGTACGATTAAAGCAGCCCCCGGCTTAAAAGGTGAAGTTTGGGCTAGTTTTAATCGAGAGGGGTTGTATCGTTCCCGCAATGGCGGTACAAGCTTCACTAAACTCCCCAACGTCCAACAAGCCTATCTGTTCGCCTTTGGCAAAAATCCGCCCAACCGCCAAAATCCCACAGTTTTCGTTTATGGCACCGTCAATAACGCGGCGGGAATTTTCCGATCCGATAACTTAGGGGAAACTTGGGTCAAAATTGATGTCCCCGGACAAGCTATTGGTAAAGACCCTAAATTTATGGAAGGCGACGCCCGCGTCTATGGTCGAGTCTACATTGGGATGGGGGGACGCGGCATCTACTACGGTCAACCTGCCAATTTAGCCACCACTTCTCAGGGTGCTGCATCTAGCAATCATTGCCGCTTACCCCAACTTTTAGCCAGCCGCCTATGAACGCTTTTAAACGCTTATTCTATCTGGGTTTGCTTGCAAGTTTAGTAACCTTAACCGAAAGTGCGATCGCCCAAGGCAGATTCGATCGGATCAACTGTGTCAACGTCATTGACAGAAACTCTCTATTAATTCGTCCTTCCGGCTTCGATCCGATCAAACGGCTACCCATCTATGAAGTTACCGTCGCCTCCCCAACCCAAGAGTTGAAATATCAAACCATTGCAGGCAACAACGTCAACATTCAGACCAGCATGACTGCATTCTATAACTTTGAGGTCTCCCACTCTTCGATGAGCGAAGGACGTTTAGAAGTTCGTTTGCGTCCCCGCAGCCGCAACGTTGAATTCACCGCCGAACAAAACGGTTGGACGCTGAGAGGCCATTTAAACTATTGCGATGGTCAGTGGCAAAATCAAATCCTTGACTTCTGGCTAGGACTTTAATCGCATTTTCCTTCTTCTTCCCCCCTTTCTGAGTGCTGAAATTGCTAGGGCGGATACACAGAACTTAGCTGTAGATCCATCTTAATTTAGGCGGATACACAGCAGCTTTGCTGTAGATCTCGCTCTTTGGGGTGGATCTACAGCAATGGGGTCGTTGATTCACCTAATACTGGCGGATAAACAGAGTTACTCTGTACAATAAATTTAGCTAAATTGCTATTTGAGTATTCCTGATGGACATTGTGAAAGAAATATTCGGACTGATAAAGGATGTAGCTTGGCCTCTTACTATTCTCGTCATAGCTTTGCTATTCAGAAACCCCATAACAAACATACTTTTTGCATTGCTTCCATCAGACTACAAAAGACAGCGAAACCTAAAATTTAAGGTTGGTCAATTTGAGTTGGAATCTCAAGTTGTAGCAAAGGTTCAGGAACGTGCAGAAGCAATAGCTAGGGAACCAGACTTGAGTAAAAGGTTAGTAATGGCTAAAGAACCTTTTCTTGTTGAAGAAGCATTAAAGTTAATTGATGCGAAACAGCTTGAAATACTCGAAAAGCTGTACAACAATAGAATAGAAAATGCGTGTCTTATTAATTGGTACAGACCTATAGATGGAGTTGATCCTAGTATCTGCACAGTACTGGAAAAACTTGGACTTATCGTTAGTACAGCTATGTATGATGGGGATGAGGTCGCACGAATAACTCCGGTAGGTATGGCACTACTTGAACGTGTCGGACGGATTGGTCACGCTCAAGGAATGGATACCCCAAAGTGAGCAGTCTAACTAGCAGACGCAGGCTAAAACTTCACGGCAGCGGACAGACGAAAGCCGCTGGTGCTTAGTTCAAGGTTATCTGCCGCCGCTGCGTTTTGCCGTTAGACCGCTTAGCCCTTCGTGAGGACAGAACTGGAAGCCTATAAATCAGTGTTCAAAAATAAGATCCCTTAGAATCTTCAGTTAGATAGTACTTGTATAATTAAACTGGTGTTTATGAAATTGCTGTTTGTTTGCAGTAAAAATCGGTTACGTAGCCCAACAGCCGAAGCAGTATTTGCAGATTACAAAGGATTAGAGGTAGACTCAGCAGGACTAGATCGGGAAGCAGAAATACCTCTGAGTAGTGAAGCAATTGAGTGGGCAGATATTATTTTCGTTATGGAGAAGTCTCATCGAAGCAAACTCTCAAGAAATTTTCAGCCCTGGCTCAAGCATAAACGAGTGATATGTCTAGATATTCCTGATGAATACGAGTACATGGAGCCAGCTTTAGTACAATTGCTGAAGAAAAAAGTAATACCACTACTGGGAACTTTTTAGAAGAGATTTAGCGCCGTTGTCTAACAGTTTCAATGCACACCGACTGTATAGAGGTTATTTTTGGAGAAAGTCGCTACGTTACCATAAGCTTATCAAGATTCGGTCAGCTTTTAGTCGTTGCTCACACTGACTGAGGAGACAAAGTACGAATTATCAGTACCCGCACAGCCATCTGTCAGGAAAGGAGATTTTATGAACAGGAAAGCTGATGGCGAAATGGAAGATGAATTACGCCCTGAGTACGACTTTTCTCAACTCGAAGGGGGTGTAAGAGGTAAGTATGTTGAGCGTTATCGAGCAGGGACAAATCTAGTTCTTCTCGATCCTGATGTCGCTCAAGCGTTCCTGACTAAGGACGCTGTAAATGAAGCGTTACGGTTATTGATGCAGGTTGCTCAGCGCCAGCCTGCTCAGAAACTCTGTGCTACAAAGGATTTTTTAATGTAGGGGCGGCAACTTTAAAGTGTGAAAACGAAGAACATTTCATGAATGTGTTACAGAAGCCATTTAGCGCAGTCTTTGAAATAGGGGAATCTGTTACCATCAAGGCAGTGGATTTGAAGTTGCTTATGACTTTGGCAATCGTGGCTGAACCCGCCCCTCTACAAGCGAATGAGGATGGTGTGATTCTCGTTGGCAAGACTCGTGTCACATTGGATACTGTAGTTGCTGTCTTCAATCAGGGTGCGACCGCAGAGGAAATTGTTTATCGGTATCCGTCCTTAAATCTTGCGGATGTTTATGCCACGATCGCCTTCTATCTCAAGCACCAATCAGAAGTAGGAGCCTACCTGCAACAGCGACGGCAGCAAGCACAAGAGATTCGCGCAATGAACCAAGCGAGGTTTGACCCGCAAGGCTTGCGCGATCGTCTACTTGCCCGTAAAGCACAGCAGCAAGCATGATAAAACTGCTTGTTGATGAGAACTTTGATAACACGATCGTTCGAGGCTTGTTTCGTCGTAATCCGATACTTGATATAGTGCGCGTGCAAGATATTGGCTTGTCGGGTGTAGATGATCCAACCATCTTGGAATGGGCAGCGCAAGAAGGACGCGTTCTCCTAACTCATGATGTCGCTACAATTACTCGCTATGCTTACGATCGGGTCAGGGAAGGTCAGCCTATGCCAGGGGTGATCGAAATCAGCACAGATGCTCCAATAGGACAGGTGATTGAGGATGTGCTTGTCCTGGTAGAGTGCAGTCAGGATGGAGAGTTAGAAGGGCAAGTTCAGTATCTCCCGTGGTGAGGCGGTCTAACAACGCCCATGCACACCGACCGCTACATTAAGTAGCTATCAACCCCTTAAGAAAGGAGTGATAAGTCTTAATTGACTCACCACTCCCTCAGTTAAAACCCGATTTAGACTTTAGTATTCTGGAACCGAAGCATCTACTTCGCGACTCCAAGCGGTAATTCCGCCTTTGACGTTTGTTCCTTCGATACCTGCGGCTTTCAGAAGCCCTAGGGCTTTAGCCGAACGACCGCCCATCTTACAATGAGCAATTAACTTGTGACCGTTGAGCAACTCTTTAACTTGCTCAACTCCCGTTCCGTTCTCAATATCCGGTAGCGGAACCAAGACAGAACCGGGAATTTTAGCAATTTCGTACTCATTGGGGTTGCGAACATCCAACAGCACAAAATCCTTCGCACCGCTGTCAATAAGCTGCTTGAGTTCTTGAACCGTCATCTCTGGGAGAGACGCTTGTTGTTGTGCTTCTGCCATTTTTGCTTGAGGAATGCCACAAAATTCTTCGTAGTCAATCAGTTTTTCGATAACTGGGCGTTCCGGGTTCGGTCGTAACTTCAATTCCCGGAACTTCATTTCAAGGGCATTGTAGAGCAATAAACGCCCGCTGAGGGTGGTTCCGGCACCCGTAATAATTTTGACGGCTTCTGTGGCTTGGATGACGCCAATAATGCCCGGTAGAATCCCTAAAACGCCCCCTTCTGCACAGGAAGGAACCATTCCCGGCGGTGGGGGTTCGGGATACAAGTCGCGGTAGTTGGGGCCATCTTGGTAGTTAAAGACGGTGGCTTGTCCTTCAAAACGGAAAATGGACCCGTAGACGTTGGGTTTGTTGAGTAAAACGCAGGCGTCGTTGACTAGATAGCGGGTGGGGAAATTGTCGGTACCATCGATGACGATATCGTAAGGTTCAACAATTTGCAGGGCATTTTCCGAACTGATACGGGTTTCGTATAAGTCTACTTGGCAGTCTGGGTTAATTTCGAGAATGCGATTTTTGGCAGACTCAATTTTAGGTTTCCCCACCCAGGAGGTACCGTGAATGACTTGGCGTTGGAGGTTGGAATAGTCTACAACATCAAAGTCAACAATGCCGATCCGACCGATCCCGGCGGCGGCTAGATAGAGTAACAGGGGCGAACCGAGTCCGCCGGTTCCAATACACAGAACGCTGGCGGCTTTCAGGCGCTTTTGACCGTCTAAGCCAATTTCTGGCAGGATCAGGTGACGAGAATATCGCTCGTAGTCTTCTTTAGTGAGCTGAATCTCTTCGAGATTAGGATTGAGCATGGCAAGTTAGCAACGCGAGGACTGAACTCAAACGAATTTAACGCATTCACAAGGTTTGCGTCGATTCGCTGTTATTGGCTGAGGGGACTCTAATTTTAAAGCGATTTGTCGATTTCTGCTGCGTTTGTGTAAAGAATCTTTTCTTCTTGAAATTGATGCTGTTCGTCCAGCCGCCAGCTCCGATGGTCGCGAACCTGACCTTGCAGGACAGATAAGATGAGATAGGAGTATTGCGGCCAGGCGATCGCGCGATCGAATTCCGAGGGGTTAGCGGGATGATCGGGGTGAGAATGGTAAACTCCAACAATCTGCAAATCGCGATCGCGGGCTTGGCGTTGAACTTGCAGCAGCGTTTGAGGTGCGATCGCATACCGTTCCCGACGGCTACCTCCCAAACTTGCCGAACCGCTAACCGCCGCAAATACTGTGAGATCGGCTTCATCCCAGCTATTTTCCGTGGGGTAAATCTCCACAATGCAATTCACCTGCGCTACAACCCGACCGAGCAATAAACCACAGGACTCTTGAGGATAATGGCGTTCGACCTGTTGGCAGATCTGTTGTAAATACTGTTGGCTAATCTGCAAATTCACGATCGGGGTAGCCCCTAAAATATACTTATTGTTACACGCAGCAGGCGTTCTATTGTTCGCTTGCCTGAGTTCGAGAATCGCGACCCTTGTCTGCATTGCGTTCTGTGCCAAACTCGCCCCCATGAGAAGCCAGCAGAATGCGTGAAACCTCGGTCAGTTCATCTTTTTGTGCCATTCAACCCCATTTTTTCCTAGTCAATGTTGCTTCATCTTTGGCAGGCTTTTAGTTCTCGTTCCACCTCAGCAAAAATCACCTTACAAAAATGGGGACTTCCTTTGGCGGTTGGGGTTGGTATGTCCTTGGGGAGTATTGGCTTGTGGCAAGCCCTGAGAACGGAAAGCCGCAACTCGGTGCAAAATCTGGTCTTTCAAGAACTGATTGCTGCTGAGAGTCAACTCAACGCCGAAATTAACCAGCGAATTCTGGGATTTCAGCGTATGGCCAATCGGTGGAATGTCCGAGGCGGAACGCCCCAAAGCGAATGGGAAGCCGATGCTCAATCTCATATCAACGATTATCCTAGCTATCAGCGCATTTACTGGATCGACCCGGCTGGGGAGGTTCGTTGGTTAATTCCCTTTCAGGACGATCGCGATTTATTAAATCAAAGCACCCAGAGTGAAGAGAGCCGTCGCAACGCCTTAGCCGTTGTCCGCGATCGCCGTCAAATTGCGGTAACAGGTACCATTGAGCTAGTCGGAAATGTAGGTCAAGGCTTTTTAGTTCATATTCCCCTCTTCGCTAATGACCGATTTGATGGCGTGATGGTGGCGGCGTTTCACCTGGAATCGTTACTCGAACCCATCTTTAGCGCAGTTGTGAAGCGCGGTTATGCGATCGCCATTTTTGAGGATCGACAACTCATTTATCAAGCCCTCCCCCCCTCATGGAACGCCCCACCGCCCGATTTCAGACGCTGCGAAGCCTTTTGTCGCCAAAACCAGTTAACCTTTTACGACATTGTTTGGCAAATCCGCATTGAACCCAGCCCCCAAACGCTCCAATCTCAACTCAATTCCTTACCCGAAGTCGTTCTAGGGGGAGGATTGGCGATCGCTTGGATCTTAGCCCTCGCCCTATACCTCCTCCAAGCCAATGTTCGGCGCATTCGCCAAGTCGAACGCATCAATCAAGCACTCAGTAAAGAAAACGCCACCCGCCAGCAGGTTGAGTCCACCCTGCAAGATACCCTGATTTTGCAGCAAGCCCTGCTGAATGGAGCCAACTACGCCATCATTTCCGTTTCTCCCGATGGCATGATTCAAACCTGGAATGCTACAGCCGAACGTCTCCTCGGTTACAGCGCCTCAGAAATGATTGGAATTGCTACCCCAGAAGTCTTTCACGATCGCGAGGAAATCATCCAACGCGCCCAACAGCTATCGAGAGAACTCAACGAACCCATCGCCCCCGGAATTGCTGTCTTGTTCGCCAAAGCGATCCGTAATGACACCGACGAAAGCCAATGGACTTATATCCGCAAAGACGGATCTCGCTTCCCCGTTCTACTTTCCATCACGGCTTTGCGCGATGCGGAGAGACACATTGCTGGCTTTATGGGCATTGCTAGCGATATCACCACCCGCCAGCAAGCCGAAGACACGCTTCAATCAACTTTACGAGAACTCGAATTTCAGAAATTTGCCCTCGATCAAGCTGCGATCGTTGCCATTACCGATCGCCACGGCACCATTACCTACGCCAACGACCATTTTTGCACCATTTCTGGCTATAGCCGCGCAGAACTCCTCGGACAAACCCATCGACTGATTAAATCCGATTATCATCCGCCGGAATTCTTCCAAAAGATGTGGTCTACGATCGCTAAAGGTAAAGTTTGGAATGGCGAGATTAAAAACCGGGCAAAAGATGGCAGCGACTACTGGGTAGATACCACCATTGTCCCCTTTCTCAACGATCGCGGTCATCCCTTTCAATACATGGCGATCCGCATCGACATCACCCAACGCAAGCAAGTGCAAGAGTTATTGCAAATTAGCGAAGAACGCTTGAACTCGCTTTAGATAGTACAGAGGATGGCTTGTGGGATTGGAATTTAACCACCGGAGACTGTTACTACAGCCCGCGCTACCTAGCATGGTGGGTTATGCCCCTGGAGAATTGCCCAACCGCATCTCAGTGTGGAAACGGCTAATTCACCCCGATGATTTTATTAAAGTCCAAGAAGCCCTGCGCGAGCATTTGACGGGCAGAAGTCCGATTTACGAACTCGAACATCGCTTGCGAATTAGAGCGCGTTCGGGTCATGCTCATCCTGATGGAGAGTGGTGTTGGGTACTCGGACGCGGCAAAGTTGTCAGCTACGATCCAACAGGGAAACCCCTACGCATGGTGGGTACCAATATTGATATTAGCGATCGCAAACACGCCGAAGCCATCCTGCACGAACAAGAATCCACCCTCCGCAGCTTTTTCAACAGCGCCTCTATGATGATGGGTATTGTGGAAATTGTGGAAGGCGATCTGATTTATTGTTCTAGTAACTCAACCGCCGCCGCCTTCTTCGGGCTAACCCCCGAAACCATGCAAAATCGGCGAGCCAGCGAACTCTCCTCTTCTAGCCACGTTCAGCGCTGGATCGGACATTGTTGGGAAGCTCAACGCACCGCTTTACCCGTACGCTTTGAGTATTGTTTTAATTTACCTCAAGCCGATCGCTGGCTGTCTGCCACCGTTTGCGAGATTGCTAACTCCGCAGAAACCCGTCCCCGGTTTGCCTATATTATCGAAGACATCACCGAGCGCAAGCACGCTCAAGAAGCCCTGCACCGCGAACTGCACCGCACCTTACTGCTAAAGCAAATTACTGAAGAAATTCGCCAAAGTCTAGATGTTAAGCGAATTTTTACCACCGCCGCCCATCAAATTGGCATGGCGTTTCAAGTCAACCGCTGCATTATTCACACCTATATTCTCGATCGGGCACAGCCTCGGATTCCCATCGTTGCCGAATATCTAGAACCGGGTTATGCCTCAGTTTTACATCAAGAATTTCCCTTAACCCATCATCCCGAATGGGTGCAAATGCTTTCCGGCGATTGTCCGATCGTCAGCTTTCATCAACGCCCAGAACGTCCTGCTGCTGCTAGTCCTGAATTTTATCGGCAAATCGGCTTAAAATCATTACTGGCGATTCGCACCTCCTATCAAGGCGAACCCAATGGCGCGATCGCCCTACATCAATGCAGTTCCCTGCGCGAGTGGAGTAGCGACGAAATTGAACTGCTAGAAGCCGTCGCCGCCCAACTGGGAATTGCCCTGGCTCAAGCCCGCTTGCTCGAACAAGAAACCCGCCAGCGCCAGCAACTCACCACCCAAAATAGCGAATTAGAACGCGCCAAACGCGAAGCCGAAAACGCCAACCGCGCCAAGAGCGAATTTTTGGCAATGATGAGTCACGAAATCCGCACCCCCATGAATGGCATTATTGGCATGACAGGCTTGCTGCTCGATATGCCCCTCGATCGCCAGCAGCGAGACTTTGTAGAAACCATCCGCAACAGTGGCGATACGCTGCTTGCCATTATCAACGATATTCTCGACTTCTCTAAAATTGAGTCGGGCAAACTCGAACTCGAAGAACAACCCTTTAACCTGCGCGAATGTATTGAAACCTCTCTCGATCTCCTCGCCTCCAAAGCCACCGAGAAAAAACTCGAACTCGCTTATTTAATCGATCCGGCTGCTCCCCAATGGATTTTAGGGGATGTGACGCGCCTGCGACAAATTTTAGTCAACTTGCTGAGTAATGCCGTTAAATTTACCAGCAAAGGCGAAGTTGTCGTTTCCGTCACCGCTCACCGCTTGGGGGCTTCTTTGAATGTCCATCCCGCCCAATACAGCATCGAGTTTACGGTTAAAGATACCGGAATTGGCATTCCCCCAGAACGTTTAGACCGATTATTTAAACCCTTTAGTCAAGTGGATGCTTCCACAACGCGACAATACGGCGGTACGGGCTTAGGATTGGCGATTAGCAAGCGACTGTGCGAACTCATGGGTGGAGAAATTTGGGTGAACAGTCAACCCGGTATTGGCTCGGCGTTTTACTTTACCATCGTTGCCCAAACCGCAGAACACCTAGCCGTAGAAAGTTTAGCGGATGCCTTACCTTATCTCCAGGGCAAGCGGCTGCTGATTGTGGATGATAACGCGACGAATCGGAAAATGCTGGTACTGCAAGCCCAGTCTTGGCAGATGCTTCCGAGGGCTGCTGAGTCGGCTGTCGAGGCGCTGGAATGGTTGCAAGCGGGCGATAGCTTCGATCTGGCTATTTTAGATATGCAAATGCCTCATATGGATGGGTTAGCGCTAGCCGAAGCCATTCGTCAATTGCCGGATCGCGTGGATTTACCGCTGGTGCTGCTGACTTCAATGGGCAAACCCCAATTGGATTCTGCCCTATTTTCAACAATTTTAAGCAAGCCGATTAAGCAATCTCAACTGTACAACGCTCTGGTGCAAGTCATTCGCCAGCAGCCTGTGGTGGTGCAATCCCACGATTTGCAAGACGTTCAACAAGATGCCCAAATTGGCAGGCATCATCCTTTACGCTTGCTAGTCGCAGAAGATAATGCGGTGAATCAGAAAGTGGCGTTGCAATTGCTCAACCGTTTGGGCTATCGGGCGGATGTGGTGGCGAATGGTTTAGAAGTGCTACAAGCGTTAGAGCGGCAGCCTTACGATACGATCCTGATGGATGTGCAGATGCCAGAAATGGATGGTTTAGAAGCAACGCGCCAAATTCGGGCATTCTATAAGGGAACTCAACCTTGGATTATTGCGATGACGGCTAATGCCATGCAAGGCGATCGCGAAGAGTGCTTATCCGCCGGGATGAACGATTATGTTAGCAAGCCAGTTCGCTTGGAATACCTCAAGCAAGCGCTCTGCAAATCTCCCATTCCACCCGATTTAGAGGAAAGCCCGCCGCCGAGTTTAAATTTACCCGATCCCGTATCCATCGCAGCGCTGAAGGATCTGATTGGCGATGTTCCCCCAGAAGCGATCCGCGATTTAATCGATTGCTATTTACAAGAATCCCCCTACTGGATTGAAAATATGCAAACGGCGATCGCCGATTCAGATATTTCCGCTTTATATCGAGCGGCGCATACTCTAAAATCCAGTAGTGCATCTTTTGGAGCCACCCACCTCGTACAACGGTGTCAAGAGATCGAGCAGTTAACTCGATTCTCCCCAGAATTAGTGGACAATTCCCAGCAACTCGCACTCATTCAAAGCCAAGTAGCTGCACTCGTTGCAGAATACGAGCGGGTTAAAATCGCCTTGCAACGAATACGCTAAACTCAATAATGCCTATGAACGCTTCTGCCGCACCGTCTGAAACTTCCATAATTCTGATTGTTGATGACGATCGATTTATGCGAATGCAGTTGCGTCAATGTTTAGAACGAGAGCGCTATCAAGTCATTGAAGCGATTAATGGCGAAAAGGGATTAGAGGCTTATAAAACCAATCAGCCCAACTTAGTGCTATTAGATGCTTTGATGCCAGTAATGGATGGGTTTGAGTGTGCTCGCAAATTATGACACACCCAGGCGCAGAACATACCCCCGTTTTAATGATTACGGGTTTAGAAGATCAGCAATCTGTCGATCGCGCTTTTGAAGTTGGGGCAAGCGATTATGTCACAAAACCCATTCACTGGGCAGTTTTGCGCCAACGGGTGAAGCGACTGCTACACCAAGCGCGACTGCAACGCCAACTCGAAGAAGCCAACGAACGCCTCAAACAACTGGTTTCTCTAGATGGCTTAACCCAAGTGGCAAATCGTCGCCGTTTTGATGAATACCTCGATCAAGAGTGGCGGCGGATGGCTCGCGAAGAGTTACCGATCTCGCTGGTATTATGCGATATTGACTTTTTTAAGCGATTTAATGATACCTACGGACATCAAGCTGGCGATCGCTGTTTGCAACAAGTCGCCCAATCCCTAATGCACGCAGCGCGGCGTCCTGCCGATTTGGTCGCCCGTTATGGCGGCGAGGAGTTCGCTGTCATTTTACCCAATACCAAAGCTCACGGAGCCGTACAGGTGGCGGAGGAGATGCGATCGCAGGTGCGATCCTTAGCCATTGCCCACGCCGATTCACCCGTCAGTTCCCTCGTCACTCTCAGCCTAGGCGTTGTGAGCATCTTACCCCAATTAGAAATCCCTGTAGCCTCCCTCATTGCCACAGCAGACAAGGCTCTCTACCAGGCTAAAGCCCAAGGGCGCGATCGCGTCGTCTATTCTCAACCTCTTTCTTAGTGCTGAGTGTAAAGTGCTGAGTGCTGAGTGGGAAGAAGGGAGTTGGGAATTGGGAGTTAGGATTTGGGGAAGAAAGGATGGGGGGAGTTGGGAATTG